>CAYHRW010000504.1:0-1508 GCA_964359105.1 uncultured bacterium | reverse complement strand
CTTCAGGGCTTCGCACTCGCCGAGGAACCGGGGATCGCGGGTCACGGCCGCGCAGCATAGCAGCAGGCGGAAGCGCCCGGCGTCGCGGCGTCGTCGGGCACCAGCGCGGGGGCGCTGGTCGCGCGGCGCGGACGCCCGCGAACCGGGCCGCGGCGGCGCGCATCCAATGGACCTGCGCGCGGTGCGTTGCGTGCTCCCCGGGCGACTCCTACACTCCGGTCACCTGCCCGGATCCCGCGGGGCCGCACCGCGCCTGGCTGCCCGATTTCCCCAAGGAGACCGCATCCGATGAGACCCCGCACCCTCGGTGAGCTCAAGGCCGCCGGCTACCGCCCGCGCCCGGTCAAGGACGAGATGCGGGCGAACCTGATCGCGCGGCTGCGCGGGGGCGAGAAGCTGTTCCCCGGCATCGTGGGCTACGAGAGCACGGTCGAGCCGCAGATCGTGAACGCGATCCTGTCGCGCCACGACTTCATCCTGCTCGGGCTGCGCGGCCAGGCCAAGACCCGGCTGCTGCGCTCGCTCACGGCCTTCCTCGACGAGTGGATCCCGGCGGTCGAGGGCTGTCCCCTGAACAGCGACCCGTTCCACCCGCTCACGCACCACGCGAAGCTGCTGCTCGAGGCGCGCGGCGACGAGACCCCGGTCGCCTGGGTCCATCGCGACCAGCGCTACCAGGAGAAGCTCGCCACGCCCGACGTCACCATCGCCGACCTGATCGGCGACATAGACCCCATCAAGGCGGCGACGCTCCGACTCGACTATTCGGACGAGCGCGTCATCCACTACGGCATCATCCCGCGCACCAACCGCGGCATCTTCGCCATCAACGAGCTGCCCGACCTCCAGCCGAGGATCCAGGTCGGGCTCCTGAACATCCTCGAGGAGAAGGACTTCCAGATCCGCGGCTTCCCGGTGCGCATGCCGCTCGACGTCGTGATGGTGTTCTCCGCGAACCCCGAGGACTACACCAACCGCGGCAACATCATCACGCCGCTCAGGGACCGCATCAATTCGCAGATCGTCACCCACTACCCGCTCACCCGCGAGCAGGGCCTGGCGATCACCGCGCAGGAGTCGTGGGTCGAGCGCGAGGGGGAGATCGAGGTCGTGATCCCTCAGTTCATGCGCGAGCTGATCGAGGAGGTCGCGATCCAGGCGAGGAAGAGCGAATACGTGGACCAGAATTCCGGGGTCTCGGCGCGGCTCCCGATCGCGCTGGTCGAGAACCTGGTCTCGAACGCCGAGCGGCGCGGGCTCCTGACCGGCGAGAAGCGCGTGGTCACGCGCGTGTGCGACCTGCAGCACGCGGTCTCCGCGGTGAGCGGTAAGGTCGAGCTGGTACTCGAAGGCGAGCAGGAGGGCGCGCTGAACGTGGCGCGCGCGCTGCTCGGGCGCGGCGTCAAGGCGCTCTTCAGCCAGCGCTTTCCCGACGCCTACCAGCCGCGCCGCCGGCGGAGCGCGCGGGCCGTCGAGGGCCCGGCGCCGCTCGAGGGCGAGCCGGCGTC
>CAYHRW010000503.1:0-1516 GCA_964359105.1 uncultured bacterium | reverse complement strand
CGTGACCGCCCTGCCGCGCACCGGCTCCAGCCGCGCCGCCAGCTCCGCGGGCAGCGGGATGCCGACCCCGTGCGCCTCGATCCGGTCGCCCGCGGGGCTCACCACGGCGTCGAAGAAGTTGATGGGCGGGCTGCCGATGAAGCCGGCCACGAACTGGTTCGCCGGCCGCTGGTAGAGCGCGAAGGGATCGGCCACCTGCTGGAGCACGCCGCTCTTGAGCACCGCGATGCGCTCGCCCAGGGTCATCGCCTCGACCTGGTCGTGGGTCACGTAGATCATGGTGGCGTTCACGCGCTGGTGCAGGCGCTTGATCTCGGCGCGCATCTGGACGCGCAGCTTGGCGTCCAGGTTGGAGAGCGGCTCGTCGAACAGGAACACCTGCGGGTCGCGCACCATGGCGCGCCCCAGCGCCACACGCTGGCGCTCGCCGCCCGACAGCTCGCGCGGCCGACGCTGCAGGTAGCCATCGAGGCCCAGCGTCTTCGCCGCGCCGCGGACCTTGCGGTCCACCTCGGTCCCGGGGAGCTTCCGCCGCCTCAGCCCGAACGCCATGTTCTCGTAGACCGTCATGTGCGGGTAGAGCGCGTAGTTCTGGAACACCATGGCGATGTCGCGGTCCTTGGGCGGCACCTCGTTCACCACCCGCGGGCCGATCTTCACCTGGCCCTCGGTGACCTCCTCGAGCCCGGCCACCATGCGCAGCACCGTGGACTTGCCGCAGCCCGACGGGCCCACCAGCACCAGGAACTCGCCGTCCCGGATCTCGAGGTTGACGTCGTCCACGGCCTTCTGGCCGCGTCCGTAGGACTTGCTGACGTGGATCAGTTCGACGGTCGGCATGGCGTGCGCCCCGGGTCAGACGGCCAGTTGCTCGTGCGCAAGCTATCGAATCCCCCCCTGCGTTTCAACCCGGCGCAGTGCCCAGCGCGGCGCTCGCGTCAGCGCGCCCCGGGCGGGCCGAGCAGGAAGACGAGGATGCGGCCCACGCGCGCCGCCCAGGCGCCCTCGTCGTGGACCGCGCCCTCGACCTCCTCGTAGTGGAAGCGCGGTCCTTCGCGGCAGCCCGCGGCGAGCAGCGCGTCGCGCAGCGCGCGCGCGTCGTCGAGCCCCTCCTTCCGCCCGGCGTGCCCGGTGCCCTCGGCGGTGCCGATGTCGAGCCAGACCCGGAGCTTCGCGGGCCGGACAAGGGCCGCGCGCCGCACCATGTCGCGCCCCGCCCACCAGGCCGCGGGCGAGACGCAGCCCACCAGGCCGAACACGTCCGGGTGCGTGAGGCTGAGATCGAGCGAGATGAGCCCGCCGAGCGAGGAGCCCACCACGCCGGCGTCCCCGGGCTCGGTCAGGGTGCGGTACGAAGCGTCCACGAAGGGCTTGAGCTCCTCGACCAGGAAGCGCTGGTAGTCCGCGCCCTTCCCGCCTCCGTGCCGCGGGTCGGCGGCGCTCGTGTACTCGCTCACGCGGTCGGGCGTGTTGTAGACCGCGACGGCGATGAAGGGCCGCACCTTCCCTTCGCCGA
>CAYHRW010000502.1:0-1520 GCA_964359105.1 uncultured bacterium | reverse complement strand
CGATGCTAGTGAAGTCCCCGCCCGCGTAGACCGTGCCCCCGCTCACCGCCAGGGCACGGACCCCGCCGTTCGCGTCCGGGTTCCAGGCAGCGACGCTGCCATCCGCCAGGATGTGCGCCAGGTTCGAGCGCGGCAGCCCGCCGACCACACTGAACTCACCCCCGATGTACCAGCCGCCTGTGCCGTCCGCAATCGTCACGTAGACCACGCCGAGTACCCTGGGGAACGGCTGGACGAGCCCGCCGCTCGCCACGCTCAGGGGCACGCCCCCACCGGTCGCCGGCCCGACCATCGTGAAGTTCCCTCCAATGTAGATGGTGTTCCCATCGCGCACGACTGCGTTGACGGCGCCGTTCGTCACCCACAGGGTGGTGTCCACGACCTGGGCCACAGCGGGCGCCCCCCCGAGCGCCAGCGCGGCCGCGACGAGCCAGGCCGCGGGCCCGCGCCCAAGTCCAGAGGCGCGCCCGGTCCCCGCGTGCGCCCGGGGCGCGCTGCGCCGAGCCGCGCGGCTCGGGCGCGGTGGATGGGGCTCTGCAGCCCGCGTTCCGTGCGGGAGGCCGAGAGCGGCATGGGAGTGCGACCGGAGCGGCGGTCCGAGGGCGGCCATGGGAACCTCCTGCGATGCCGTGGTGTCCGGCGGCGACCGCGGCGAGCTGCTTGGGTTGTGACCCGGGCCGGGGGCGCCCGCACGGAGAAGAGGCTAGCACCCGCCCGGGCCGGGGAACCAGCGCAATCCCCGCCCATGTGTGCAAGTTCCGCAGGGGTGGTGGTGGAGCGGACCCCGCTGAGTGTGGAGAAGGCAGTGAGGTAGGGGCCGCTCAGCGCATCCCGAGCGCGCGCTCCTCGACCGGGATGCGCAGCGCGAGCGCCAGCGCGTTGAGCGCCGAGAACGCGAGCGCGGTGCGCCACGCGCCGAACATCAGCGGCGCGGCCGCGAACTCCACGACCACCGCCAGGTAGTTCGGGTGCCGGAGGAAGCGGTACGGGCCGCGCGTGAGCGGCGGCTCGGCGGGCAGCGCCCACACCCGCACGCTCCAGCGCTCGCCGAGCGCGCGGATGGCGCTGTAACGCAGCGCCTGCGCGGCGGCGAAGAGCGCGAGCCACAGCGGCCAGAGCGGGCCGGGCCGCGCGCCCAGCAGCGCCACCTCGCCCGCGAGCGCGAGCGGGAAGAGCGCGTGGAGGACCACGAACACTGGGAAGTGCCCGCGCCCGTGCTCGACCGCGCCGCGCGCGCGCAGTGCCCGCTCGTGGCGCGCCGAGAGCCGCAGCTCGGCGAGGCGCTGCAGCACCAGGAACGCGAGGAAGAGCGCCAGCGGCACGAGCGGTGGCCCGCTCACCGGTGCACCCTCCGCATCACGGTCGGCTTCACGCCGCGAGCCCCCGAAGCAGCACGTACTCGGAGGAGAAGCCCGGGCCCAGCGCGGCCAGCACCGCGGTCTGTCCGGGACCGATGTCCTGCGCGTCGAGCGCGCGCTCCAGCACGAACAGGCAGGTCGGCGAGGACATGTTGCCGGCGT
>CAYHRW010000501.1:0-1536 GCA_964359105.1 uncultured bacterium | reverse complement strand
CATGGCATGTCCTCCGCTCAGTCGTTGAGGATGATCTTCTCGCGGAACTTCGCGTACTCCCCGTACGTCAGGTAGCGCCGCGGTCCGTCGAGCATGGAGCGCACCGTGGGCGCGAGAGCGCGCCGCTCCGGCAGCAGCTTCGTCGCCTTGAGCACGAAGGAGTCGCTGCCCGCGCCCGAGCCGAACGAGGTGATGAGGATGAGGTCCCCGGGCGCCGCCACGTCGAGGATCGCCGCCAGCCCGGTGGGCGAGGAGCCCGAGTAGGTGTTGCCCATCGTGTTCACCACCCAGCCCGTCGCCATCTGCTCCTTGGTGAAGCCGAGCGTCTTCGCGGCCTGGAGCGGGAACTTCCCGTTCGGCATGTGGAAGACCACGTACTTGAAGTCCGCGGGCTTGAAACCCGACTTCTTCAGGATCGCGCGGGTCGCGCTCTCGACGTGCTTGAAGTAGGCGGGCTCGCCGGTGAAGCGGCCGCCGTGGCGCGGGTAGAACTCGCCCTCGCGCCGCCAGAAGTCCGGCGTGTCCGTGGTGAAGCTGTAGGTCTCGAGCACGTCCACGAGCAGCTCGCTCTTGCCGAAGATGTAGGCCGCGCCGCCCGCCGAGGCCGAGAACTCGAGCGCGTCGTTGGGCGCGCCCTGCGAGGTGTCGGCGCCGATCCCCATCGCGTACTCGACGCGTCCCGACTCGACCAGCCCGAGCGAGACGAACATCGCCTCGGTGCCCGCCTTGCAGGCGAACTCGAAGTCGGCGACGTGCACCTCGGGCGCGATGCCGAGCGCCTCGATCAAGGCGGTGCCGCTCGGCTTGACCGCGTACGGGTGCGACTCCGAGCCGATGTAGACCGCGCCGATCTTCGCGGGCTCGATGCCCGCGCGCGCCAGCGCATCGCGGCCCGCCGCCACCGAGATGGTGATGGTGTCTTCGTCCAGCCCGGGGACCGATTTCTCTTCGAGCAGGAGACCTCTGCGGATCGTGTCGGGGTCCTTGCCCCACTGCCGCGCGATCTCCTCCGCCTTGATCCGGTTGCGCGGGATGTACGCCCCGTAACCGACGATGCCTGCCATGAACGTCTCCTCTGGAGGCGCGGCGTCGCGGCCGGCGGGTGCGGAGCCGGCGGTGCGACGGCGCCAGGAAGATGAACCCGTGATGGGCTGCAAACACACAGACCGGGTGCGGGGGAACCGCCGGAGCGTCTTCGGCGGCCCGCGCCGCTCTCGGTCCGGGGGAGAGGCTAGCAGGCCGGCCGCGCGGTGGAAGGTAGCCGGTGGTGGGGGGTGGCGCGGCGGCCGGCCGCGGGGGCGCTGTGCGCGGTTCGCCGGGATCGCCGGTGGGCGGCGATGGCACGCCCGGCCACATGCTGGCGGCCCGCATGATGTGGCAGTGGCAGCCATCCGGGCGACGGGCCCGCGGCGGCCTCTGCCGGGCGTCAGCGCTTCTTCTTCGGCCGCGCCGGTTTCTGCGTCACTCCGTCCGCCGCGTCGCCGCGCCGCGCCGCCTCCAGCAGCGCGCGCGGGGCCTTCACCTCCATCGCCAGCA
>CAYHRW010000500.1:0-1560 GCA_964359105.1 uncultured bacterium | reverse complement strand
CGAGCGCGAGCGCGCCGCCCCGGGCGCGCACGGTCCGTCGCGCGGGCTCGCTCTGCCCCGGTGCGGTGATCAGCGGCTCGACCTGCGCCATCGCGTCCCCCGGCACCTGCAGCACGAGCGCAGCCGAGGGCACGGGGTCGCCGGGGAGCAGCAGGTGGCCGGGCTCCATCCAGGCGATCCACGCGCCGCGTCCCTCCGGTCCCTCCAGGGTGTAGAGCCGCACGCGCGGATCGTCCGTCGCGACCCGGCGGACCGCCACGGCGTCCTTCAGGTGCGACCACACCTGTCGCAGCGCGTGGAACGAAGGCCGCAGCTCCACCACCTCGCGCTCGTCGCGCAGCGGCCGCACCTTCACCTCGACCATGCCGCCCCACGCCGAGTTGCCGGCGCTCGCGTGGAACAGCCTGGCCTTGAGGATCTCGATGTCCTCCATGAACGAGGTGTCGAGGAGCCGCACGCCCTGCTCGGCGGCGACCACCACCTTCTTCGTCATGTCCTCGGCGACGAAGCCCTGCACCCAGCGCACCGTCTGCGGGTCGCCGTCGAGCAGGCGGCGGAAGTACGCGGCGAGCCGCGGGCGATCCGCTTCGGTCGCGGGCGGCACCACCACGCCGCGCTTCCCGGGCGGACCGGCGACCACCGTGGCCGCGCCCCACGCGATGAACGGCGAGGGCGAGGTGTCCGAGATGACCAGGGGCTTCTCGTAGTGGCGCTGCGCCGTCTCCCAGCGCAGCCAGCGCGCCAGGTCCTCGATCTCGTACGGGTCGCCGAGCGCGTGCACGTTGAGCGCGTCGAACAGCTCGGGATGGTCGAGGATCGCCCGCAGGTCCGCGAGCGGGTGGAAGAGGATGCGCCGATCGGAGCGCGCGTAAGCGGCCTCGACGTCCTCGGGGTCGGGATGGTCGCGGAACACAGTGGTGGTGAGGAACGCGGCGTGCAGCACCTGCGCGTCCGGGTTCGCCGCCTTCGCCGCGCCGTGCGCGAGCGCGAGCATGCGCAGGTAGTCCTCGACCGGCTCGGGCTCGTAGCTCGAGAACTCGACGCCGACCTCGAACCAGCGCACCGGCGCCTTGAGCCCGGGCATGTCGTCGTGGCCGTCGCGGTCGTAGCGCTCGACGATGGCGCCGACCCACGCGGCGTAGCGCGCCTCGTGCTGCGCCTTCGGCGCGAGGTTCGCGCGCGCGTCCTTCACGCCCCACGCGCAGTTCGACTTGAGGCCGAGGATGATCTCGCTGAAGCCGGCCTCCTGGTACTCGCGCACCAGCCGGTCGAGCACGCGGAAGTCCACGGGCCGGTTCGGGCCCGCCTGCATCTTGCCCCACGTGAACTGGTCGGGCAGCGGCTTGACCGCGGGCACGCCGAGCGGCGCGAAGCCGCGCGCTTCGCCGGGCAGCGCGTACTCGATGCCGAGGAGGATGCCAGGCCGTGGCGCGGTCTCGGCGGCGCGCGCGGGCGTCCTGGCCGCGCACAGGACGACGAGGAGGAGTGCGGCCTGTGACCTGCGCATGGCGGGAGCACAGCACTTGCGGGCGCCCGCTGCAAGCGAAGACCCGCGACGCG
>CAYHRW010000499.1:0-1563 GCA_964359105.1 uncultured bacterium | reverse complement strand
TGGGTGCGGCTCCCCATGCCCGCGCTGGTGCCGGTCGAGGACGAGTCCGAGGCCGAGCGCCGCGCCGCCTGACGGAAGACGGCAGCAGGTCCGGGACAGCGGGTCCGGGACCGGGACGGCCGGGGGCGGAAGCCTCCGGCCGTCCTGCTATTGCGCCCGGTGCTCACGCAGGCGTCCCGTCCCGCGCACCTGGTCCGCGCGAGTCGGTTCACCCGGCAGTCCCCCGGCATGGCGCATCGCGCCTGCTCGCGCGATCCAGCTCACCCGGCGTGTGCGGCGTATCCGTTCGGCGAATCCAGGGTGGAGATAGTAGGCGCCGGGATTTTCGGACGGGAGGATTGGAAGGATCAGCCGACCGGCTGGGGCTCAACGCCGGCAGGCTCGGCGGACTCGCTCGCGGGCACATGATTCTCGGGCAGCAGCTCGTCGATGCGGCGCTGGGGCCAGCCGGCCGCCAACCGCTCGAGCAGCTTGATGAGGTAGGCGTAGGTGTCGATCCCGGCGAGGGCCGCGGTGCGCAGCAGGCTGTAGAGGATGGCCGCCCGCTCCGCGCCCGCGTCCGAGCCTGCGAACAAGTAGTTTTTCCGACCGAGGGCCAGGCTCCGGATCTGCCGTTCGCAGAGATTGTTGTCGAGCGGGAGCAGTCCGTCGTGAACGAACTCGGTGAGCGCCGCCCACTGCTTGCGGCTGTAGCCGCACGCCCGGGCGAGCGCACTCGCCGGCGGTTCGCTCATGATCGTTCGCTGCAGCCAGCGATCGAGTCGCTCGAGGATCGGTGAGGCGCGCTCCCCCCGCAGTTGCTCGCGCGCTTCGGCGTCGAGCCCGCGGCGATCGCCCAGGTCCTCGACCCGGTAGAGCTGGCTGATCAACTTGAGCGGATAGGCGACCCGCACGTCGGTGTCCTTGAGTGCGTGGAACTTTCTGCGGGCATGCGCCCAACATCCGACCTCGGTGGCGTGCGCTCGTGCTCCGTTATAGAGCCGGTCGAACACGCTCGCCGCGTCGGCCTGCAGGTACCCGTCACGCCCGGCCAGGAACTTCCACGGCCCGTCTTCGCCGCTCCCGGTCGGCGCGTAGCGGAACACCACGTACTTCTCGTCGCCGACGAAGCACCACATCGTCCCGGTACGCACCCCCTCCGGGTCGTCGCGGTCCAGCACCTTGAGTCCGCTGCCGTCGGTCTGGAGCGTGTGGCTGGCCCGGGCCTTCTCCCAGATCCGCTCCACCACCGGCCGCACCTCCTCCGCCACCGCCCCCACCCATCCGCACAGCGTCGAGCGCGCCAACTCCACACCGCCGCGCGCATACATCTCGCTCAGCCGATGGAGGGGGATGTGGTCCTCGTACTTGCTCACCGCCACGTGCGCCAGCAGTCCCGGACCGGCCAGCCCCTTGTCGATCAGCTGGTCCGGCCCCGGCGCCGTCGTCACCCCGTCCTTGCAGCGCCCGCAGGCGTACTTGACCCGATGGTGCTCCTGCACCCGGAAGTGGGCCGGCACCAGCTCCAGGAGCTCGCTCACGTCCTCGCCGATCGCGCGCATCGGCTCGCCGCACGAGCCGCAC
>CAYHRW010000498.1:0-1577 GCA_964359105.1 uncultured bacterium | reverse complement strand
ATCACGCATCTGGCTATCACGCTGATGAAGCACCGCCTGGCCACGGCCTTCAACAAGGCCGCGCGGTACGACGTGGTCGGGGAGCCGGTGGACATCGAGGGCGCCGAGGCCCTGGCCCAGGAGGATAAGTTCCAGTTCCAATGGTGGGCGCTCGGGAAGGTGGGGGCGCGGCCGGCCGAACAGAAGAAAGGAGCCGACCGCGGGATCGACGGGAGGCTCTATTTCCATGACGAAGGACCGAGCGGCCGCACCAAGCAGATCATCATCTCCGTAAAGGGTGGCGGGACCTCATCTCCGCACGTCCGAGATCTGATTGGCGTGCTGCAGCGGGAGAAAGCGGCGATCGGCGTCCTGCTCACGCTCCAGGAGCCGACTCGGGAGATGCGCAAAGAGGCGGCCACGGCCGGATTCTACAAGAACCCCACCACGGCAAGGGAATACCCTCGCGTTCAGCTGCTCACGATTCATGAGCTTCTGGATGGAAAGGGCATCGATTACCCGGAGGCTTCCAGCGTGACCTTCAAGGGGGCGCGTCGGCCGATGGATCAGCTTCCGGAAAACCTATCGCTCTTTGCCGGCGACTCCAGCCGCCCGGCTGCGCGACCGACGCGCAAGCCCGGGGCGAAGCGCAAGCGCTAGACGAGTCCTCGCGGGATGCCGCAGCGCCTACCTGTCTCCGCTGTGTTCTCTCCGCATCGCTCGACGGCGCCCACTTCACGCCAACGCCACGACGCGCTCGGCGGCGAGAGTGACCGCCCCGAGCGTCTCGTCCACCCGGCCCTCGGCGCGCACCACCTGCGCCCGCACCGCGGGCGCGGACGCGCGGTAGGCGCCGGGGAAGAGCGCGCACTCGGCGAGGCCGGTCTTGTCCGCGAGCGTCAGGAACAACATCGTGCCGCCGCTCTTCGTCTCGACGCGGCGGCGGGCGCACGGCAGGCCCGCGATCGTGACCCGCCGCCCGGCGTGCGCGGCGAGCTCCGCGGCCGGCGTCGCGCCGGCGAGCGCGCCGCGGTCCACCAGCACGTCGAGCGGGTGCGCGCTGAACCACAGGCCGGTGGCGCGGCACTCGCCGCGCACGCGCTCGGCGAGGTCGAACTCCGGCAGCTCGGGCACGAGCGCGCTGCCGTCGGGCGCGACCAGCGCGGGCGCGCGCTCCCGCGCCGGTCGGACCTGCTCGGACGCGCGCGTGCCCGGCCCGGCGCCCGCCGCGACGCGCGCCTCGAGCAGGAGCGAGGGCCGCGAGCGGCCCGTGAAGTCGAGCGCGCCCGCGAGGACCAGGGACTCGACCTCCGGGGACGTGGGGCGCACGCGGTCGAGGAAGTCGGCGAGGCTGCGGAACGGACGCTCGCCGTGCGCGGCCGCGATGCGTGCGCCGGTCGCGGCCGCGAGCCCGAACACGCGCCCGAGCCCGACGCGGACGGCGCCGCGAAAGCGCTCTCCCCCCGGTCCCCCGGGGTGGAGGGATTCCAGCGTCGTGTCCCACGCGGAGCGGTTCGCGCTCGGCGGCAGGAACGTGACGCCGGACCCGCTGCCGCGGGTGCCCCGCCGCAGGTCCTCGACGTGCACCCAGGTCGGGT
>CAYHRW010000497.1:0-1578 GCA_964359105.1 uncultured bacterium | reverse complement strand
GCGCAAAGCGCCGGCGTCCCCCGCCCCCGCGGCGTCGGCCGCCGCGGCGCGCGCGCCGGTGCCGCTGCTCTGGTCCGCGGGGGTCGGGCTCGCAGCGCTCGCCGTCTACCTCTCGCTCGCACCGCCGGTCTCGGCCGATCGCGACACCGCCGAGTTCACGCTGGTGCTGGCGACGCTCGGCGTGGCGCATCCCACCGGCTATCCGCTCTACACCATGCTCGGGCATGCGTTCGTCTCGCTGCTGCACGCGCTCGGCGCGACCTGGGCGTTCGGTGCGAATGCATGGAGCGCGCTGGGTGGCGCGCTGGCGATGGCGTTCCTGCACGCGTTCGCTGCGCGGCTGGCGCCGCCCGCGGCGCGGTTGTCCCGGCGCGTGCGGTTCGTGATTGGCCTGCTGCCGGTCGCGCTCTTCGGCCTCAACGGCTCGTGGACCGCCCAGACCTGCTTCGCCGAGGTCTACAGCTGGCACGTCGCGTGGGTATGCGGCGCGGCGCTCTGCTTCATGTGGCTCGTGCGCGCGCTCCATGCGCGCGATGAGGAATGGCCTGCTGGTCGGCTCCATGCGCACGCCGCGTGCTGGGGATTCCTGTGCGGACTGGGCGGCGCTCATCACGTGACCGCGATCCTGGTCGCGGCGCCGCTCTCGCTCGGACTGCTCGCAGCGCTGGCTGCGCTCAAGCGCCTGCGCTGGACGATGATGCTTGCGGCGCTCGCCGGCGCGCTCGTCCCGCTCGCGAGCTACGGCTATCTCTACTGGCGCGCGCTCCATCCCGCGCCGGTGCAGTGGCCGCTGCTCGCACCCTCGCTCGGGAGCGTGGTGCGGCATACGACCGGCGCCCAGTACCGCACCTTCTTCGGCCACTTCGCGCCATCGGTCGAGCAGCAGGCGGAGCTCTCGCAGTGGGTCTATCCCGTGCTCTTCCCCGGCCTGCTGCTGCTGCTCGTCGTCGCGCTGCTCGCGCGCGGCCGGGGCGATCGCACGCTGGCCGGGAGCCTGTTCGCGACCGCGGCGGTCGTGACGCTCTACGGCTTCAGCTACGGCGTCGCCGACCCGGCGTCCTACTTCCTCCCCGCGACGGCGCTCGGGCTCGCGGCGCTGGCCCCGCTGGGCGGCGCGCTGGCCGCGGCTTCGCGCGGTGCGGCGCGCGCGGCGGGCGCGGTGCTCGCGGTCGTCGCGCTCGCGCTCGCGTGGCCTGGAATCGGCAAGGGCCTCGAGCGGCGGAGCGGCTTCATCACCTACGACCGGCTACTCCATTCGATGTGGATGGCGGTGCCCGCGGACTCCGGGTTCCTGTTCTGGGCCGACGACATGTACTACCGACTGTACGAGTACCAGCGATTCCGGCACGAGAAGCCCGCGCTCTACGTGGACAACCCGCTCAGCCTGATGAACGCCGAGGCCTCCGCGCGGTTCGCGCGGCGGTTCGGCTTCGATCCGATGGCGGGCCTGCCACCTGCGCCGCCCCCGAGCACCACGCCGGGCGACACGTCGATGGAGCACTACCTCGACGAGTTCGGCCAGAACATCAACCGCCGCACCCCGCTCCCGGTGGTGATGTTCGAGCCGCAGAAGGCGCG
>CAYHRW010000496.1:0-1586 GCA_964359105.1 uncultured bacterium | reverse complement strand
GGGCCTCCAGCGCCTTGACCGGGTTGATCTCGGTCACCAGCACGGTGGCGCCCAGACCCTTGACGCGGCTGGCCACGCCGCGGCCGCACCAGCCGTAGCCGACGATCACCACGGTCGAGCCCGCGATCAGCATGTTGGTGCTGCGCAGGATGCCGTCCACGGTGCTCTGACCCGTCCCGTAGCGGTTGTCGAACAGGTGCTTGGTGTCGGCGTCGTTGATGGCGATGACCGGGTACTTGAGGGTCTTGTCCGCCGCCATCGCGCGCAGGCGGGTGACCCCGGTCGAGGTCTCCTCGGTGCCGGCGACAACGTCCTTGAGATACCCGCGCTTCTTGGTGTGGAGCACCGTCACCAGGTCGCAGCCGTCGTCCATGGTGAGGTGCGGGCGCGCCTCGATGCACGAGACGATGTGCGAGTAGTAGGTCTTGTGGTCCTCGCCCCTGATGGCGAAGGTGGCGATGCCGTAGTCCGACACCAGCGCTGCCGCCACGTCGTCCTGGGTGCTGAGCGGGTTCGAGCCGCAGACGAACATCTCGGCGCCGCCCGCCTGGAGCGTGCGCGCCAAGTTCGCGGTCTCGGTGGTGACGTGCAGGCAGGCCGCGATCTTCATGCCCTTGAGCGGCTTCTCCCGGGCGAAGCGCGCGCGGATCGCGCGCAGCACCGGCATGTTGCGCTCGGCCCACTCGATCCTCTGGCGGCCGGCCTTCGCGAGCGAGAAGTCCTTGACGTGGCCGGGGGTTCCCTGGCCGTTCGTGGAGGCGCCCTTGGTGGCGCGCCGGGTGGCGGTGGCGGGCATGCGTGCTCCTTCGAGTGAGGTCGGCGGGGACGGGGGAAGAGAAGAACGCGGACGATTGTGCCCGAAGCCGCCGCGCCGCTCAACCCGAAAATCGTCCGTGACGCCCGCAGGACGATATTGGTATGCTTTCGCACATGAAACGCACGACGCTGGTCCTGGACGCCGCGCTCTACGCGCGATTGAAGAGACGCGCCGCCGAGGAAGGGCGGACGCTCACCGAGGTGGTCGAGCGCGCGCTGAGGCTCGGACTCGAGCGCGCCGGCGCAGCGAAGCGCCCGAGGATCGCGCTCCCCTCCTACGACCTCGGGCCGTTCCTCGTGGACCCGGCGCGGCGCGAGAGCTTCGGCGAGGTGGTGCCGCGCCCGGGCGAGGGCCCGGAGGGCTGATGCGCGCGCTCGACACCAGCATCCTCGCCTACGCCGCCAACCGCTACGCCCCCGAGCACGCGCGCGCCGCGGCGGTGGTCGAGGAGCTGGCGAACGGCGCGGCCCCGTGGGCCCTGCCCTGGTCGGTGGCGGAGGAGTTCCTGCACCTGGTCACCCACCCGCACGCCGTGGGCCGGCCGCTCCAGCCCAGCGAAGCGTGGGGCTTCATCGAGCGGGTGATCGAGAGCCCGTCGGCCCACGTGCTCGGGCCGACCGAGGCGCATGCGAGGGCTCTCGCCGAGGTGCTGACCTCCCTGCCGTCTGACGCCGGGCTCCCCGCCGGGCTCGAGACCGCAGTGCTCCTGCGCGAGCACGGCATCCGCGAGCTGCTCTCGGCCGACCGCGGCATGCGCCGCTTCCCGTTC
>CAYHRW010000495.1:0-1586 GCA_964359105.1 uncultured bacterium | reverse complement strand
GCCAGGTCCTCGACCGCTCGCCAATCCCGCGGCGTTGGCTGCCCAAGCTCCCCGAGCGCGCCCCCGACGTGCTCTCCCGTGAGGAGCAAGTCACGCTCAGGGCGCTCCCCGGCGACTACGGCCGCGTGCTGCGGCTACTGCTCGGCACCGGCATCCGGTGGGGCGAGCTGGTGCGCGCCCAAACCCAGGACGTACAGGGCGGCAAGCTCGTGATCGGCCGCAGCAAGTCCGGCCGGGTGCGCCGGGTTCCGCTTCCACCCGACGTGCTCGCCGAGTGCCAGGGACGTGTCGGGCGGCTCTGTCCGTTCCGCGACGCGTGCGGCTTCAACAAGCGCGTCCGGTGGCTGTCAGGAATCGCCCGCTTCCACTCGCACCTGTGCCGGCACACGTTCGCCACGGAGTGGCGGGAGTCCGGGGGCTCGCTGGCCGCGCTACAGGCGGTTCTCGGCCACAGCTCCATCGCCGTGACGGAACGCTACGGAACGATCGGCGAGGACTTGGTCGAGCGCGAAGCGCTGCGACTCGCCCAGTACCGCGCCGGAGGACAGGGCACGTGAAACGGGACCAAACGCGGGACGAAGGTCCCGAGCACTTGCCGTAAGATGGTGCGCCGCCCAGGAATCGAACCTGGAACCTACTGATTAAGAGTCAGTTGCTCTGCCAGTTGAGCTAGCGGCGCGCAGGGTGCGCTGCGGGGGCGCGCGCGAGAAGGCGCGGGTAATCTAAGGTCCGATCCCGTCACCGTCAAGCGAAATGGCGGGGGGCCGACACCCCGTGCTATCCTGCGCGTCCTTTTCGCCCGCCCACGATCGAACACGGAGGATGCCCGCCTGGCGAGACGACCCCCCGAGCGCACGTTCTTCGTGAAGTTCACGCTGTTCTGGCTGCCGGTGCTGGTGTACGTCACCGTGATCGTCACGTTGAGCTCGCAGCCGCGCCTCCAGCCGCCGCTGCGCTTCGTGAGCGCGGACAAGCTGTTCCACGCACTCGAGTACTTCGGACTGGGAGTGCTGCTGGCGCGCGCGATCCGCGGCAGCCTGCGCGTGGCGCGCCCGCTGTTCGCGGCCGCGATCGCGCTGTCGTTCGGCGTGCTGATCGGGGCGGGGGACGAGTTCTACCAGCAGTTCGTGCCGGGACGCGACGCGAGCGTGCTCGACCTGCTCGCCGACGCCATCGGCACCATGGCCGCGCAGTTCGCGTACCTGTGGTTCGTGGAGGAGAAGGGCTGATGGCACCCAAGCACCAGGCTCCGCGCGGCACGCGCGACCTGCTGCCCGGCGAGATCGAGCGCTGGCAGTGGGCGGAGTCCCAGGCGCGCGGCGTGCTCGAGCGCTACGGCTACCGCGAGATCCGCACGCCGCTGTTCGAGGACTACGAGCTGTTCGCGCGCACCTCGGGCGAGTCGAGCGACGTCGTGCAGAAGGAGATGTACCGCTTCCAGGATCTGGGCGGCCGCGACCTCGCGCTCAGGCCCGAGGGCACCGCGAGCGTGTGCCGCGCCTACCTCGAGCACGGGCTGGGCGGGCGCGCGCGCATCCACCGGCTCTGGTACATGGGCCCGATGTTCCGCTACGGGCGCCCGCAGA
>CAYHRW010000494.1:0-1587 GCA_964359105.1 uncultured bacterium | reverse complement strand
GACTCGCGACGTCCGCGCGGTGCGGCCTCGCGCCCGGGGCGGCGCGGGGCGGTAGCCGGTCCGCTTCGCGGCCCGCGTCGTGGGCCGCGGCCGGACGCGCCGCGCGGAGGTCGGCCCGCGGCGCTGCGTGCCCGACCGCCCGCCCCGGGGTGCGACGGACGGCCCGCGGCGGAGCGTAACGGACGGGCTGCGACAGCACGTGGCGTACGTCCCGATGAGACGCGCGACGGACGGGCCGCAACCGAACGTCGCGGCGGGCCTGAGGTCGGGCGCACCGGCCGGCCCGATGGAGTGCGCAGCGGACGGGCTGCCATGGAACGCACCGGCCGGCCCGATGGAGTGCGCGGCGGACGGGCTGCCATGGAACGCGGCGGACGGCCCGATGGAGTGCGCGGCGGACGGCCTGCCATGGAACGCGGCGGACGGCCCGCGGCGGAGCGCGGAGCGGATCCCGCGAGGTCGCGCGGGGCGCCTGCCCCGGACGCGCGGGGAGATCCGCCGCGACGCCCGGCGCGTGGGCTCGCGTAGCCGATCTGCCCGCGCTCGCGCGGGCGCGGGCGCGCCGAGGCCGCGCGCAGGATCGCCACCTCGTGTGCCGAGAGCTCGCGCCACATCCCGCGCGCGAGCGGCCCCAGCCGCAGGGGGCCGTAGGCCGCGCGGTGCAGGCCCTCGACTTCGAGCCCCACCGCCTCGCACATGCGGCGCACCTGCCGGTAGCGCCCCTCGTGCAGCGCGATCTCGAGGATGCAGCGCGCCGGATCCGGCTCCACCAGGCGCACCCGGGCGGGTGCGCTCACCACGCCGGGCTCGAACACGACGCCGCGGCGCAGCTGCTCGAGCTGCGCGGGCGCCGGCGCGCGCGCCACCCGCACGCGGTAGACCTTCTCCACGCCGTAGCGCGGGTGCATGAGGTGGTGCGCCAGCTCGCCGTCGTTGGTGAGGACGAGCAGCCCGCTGGTGTCGGCGTCGAGGCGCCCCACCGGGAACAGCCGCCCGCCGCCCGGCAGGAAATCCCGCACGGTGCGGCGGCCCTCCGGGTCGTCGAGCGTGGTGATGACGCCGACCGGCTTGTTGAGCACGTAGTAGCGCAGCGGCGCGGCGGCGGGCAGCGGCCGCCCTCGCACCTCGACGCGGTCGCGAGCGGGCTCGACCTGGGTGCCGGGCTCGGTGACGACGCGGCCGTTCACACGCACCGCGCCCTCCTGGATGAGGAGGTCGCACTTGCGCCGCGCGCCCAGGCCGCGCTGCGCGAGCAGCTTGTTGAGCCGGACGGTCACCGCTTCCCCGGCTCGTCGGCGAGCGCGGCGGGCTGTTGCACGTCCACGCCCGGAGGCTCCTCCTCCGCGGCGCCGGCGTTGTCCCGCTCGGGCGGCAGATCGCTCAGGCTCGCCTCGTCGCCAGCCGCGAAATCGGTGGCGACCTGCACGGCTTCCTCGTCCTCACCGAGCGGCTCGATCTCGTGGCGCACGCCCTCGCCCGGACGCGCGGCCTCGCTCGCGGCGAGGTCCGAGGCCACCTGCGAGACCACCTCGAGCTCCATCATGTCGAGCTGCTCGGGCTCGCGCGCCGCGACCAGCGCGCGCAGCT
>CAYHRW010000493.1:0-1614 GCA_964359105.1 uncultured bacterium | reverse complement strand
GGGAGCAGCGCGCCACGCGCGCCCGCTACGAGCGCTGGTTCCGCCAGCTCGACCAGCACCTCCGCGTCCTCGACCGCGAGCGCCAGAAGTTCGCGGCGGTGGCGAGCCAGCCCGACATCTTCGTGCTCAGCGTTGACGCCGCGGGCGTGGTGCGCTGGACGAATCGCGCCATGGTGCGGCAGCTCGAGCATGGCTCGCGCGGCTGGACCGGGCGCCCGTGCGGGGAGGCGTGGAAGCTGTTTGGCGCACCCGCCGAGGACTTCTGCCCGGCGACGCGGGCATTCGAGACCCACCGCACGACCCGCCTGGAGTTCCGCCGCGAGGGCCCAGACGGGACCCACATCTTCTGCGCCACGGCGCTGCCCATCTTCGGGCCCGACGGCCGCGCGCACGAGGCGCTGGTGCTCGTGCAGGACCTGACCGGCCTCGAGGTGGTGCGCCACACCGAGCAGCGCCTCCGGCACGTGGTCTCGAACTCTCCGATCGTGCTGTTCGCCCTCGATCGCGACGGCGCCTTCACGCTCTCGGAGGGCAAGGCGCTCGCGGCGCTGGGACTCGCGCCCGGGCAGGTGGTGGGACAGTCGGTGTTCGACGTCTATCGCGATCACCCCGCCATCGTCGCCGACGTGCGCCGCGCGCTCGCGGGCGAGGAGTTCTCCTCGACGGTCGAAGTCGGACCGCTCGCGTTCGAGACGCGCTACTCGCCGCTGCGTGACGCGGAGGGCAACCTGGCCGGCACCATCGGCGCGTCCACCGACATCTCGGAGCGCCGGCGGCTCGAAGACCGGCTGCTGCGCGCGCACGAGATGGAGGCGCTCGGCCGCCTCGCGCGCGGCGTGGCGCACGACTTCAACAACCTGCTCACGGTCATCCTCGGCAACGCCGAGCTGATGCTGTCGCGCGTGCAGCAGGGGCACCCGCTCCGCCACTGCGCCGAGGAGGTGCAGAAGGCCGGCGCGCAGGGCGCGCGGCTCACCCGCCAGCTCCTCGCGTTCAGCCGGCGCGAGGCCGCGGTCACGCCGCGGCGGCTCGATCTCAACGCGGTCGTGGATGAGACGACGACCATGCTGCGCCGCGTGGTCGGCGAGGACATCGAGATCGAGACGGCCCGGTCTGCCGCGCCGGCGCCGGTGCGGGCCGACCGCGCGCTGCTCGAGCAGGTGCTCGTGAATCTGGCGGTGAGTTCGAAGGGGGCGATGCCGCACGGCGGGAGGCTGCGCCTCGAGGTCGGCGGCGGTGTTCTGCCGGAGCAGGAGGCCGGCGCGGGCGAGGGCCTGCCCGCGGGGCCCTACATCTCACTGACCGTGCGCGACACCGGCTGCGGCATGGACGAGCAGACGCTCGCGCACGTGTTCGAGCCGTTCTTCAGCACGGAAGAGCACGGCGGGGGTGCGGGGCTGGGGCTGCCGATTGCCCACGACATCGTGCGGCGCAGCGGCGGCGACATGCGGATCGAGAGCCGCGTCGGCGAAGGCACCACGGTCGTCATCCGCCTGCCGCGCGACGGCGCGGCGGAGGCCGCGGGCGGAGACGAGTTGCGCGCGGCGGCGTAGGCGCAGCCGCAGGCGCGCACGCACCGCTCCGCGCAAGGGCGCAAGCCGCACGCACCGCTCC
>CAYHRW010000492.1:0-1616 GCA_964359105.1 uncultured bacterium | reverse complement strand
CCGCCGCGCAGCGACAGCAGCTCGAGGGTGAGCGAGTCGGTGCGCAGGATCTCCCAGCCGGAGAGGGTGTCGGCGGCGCCCGCGTGGTGGATCGCGACCTGCAGGACCACCAGGTTCACGGCCTCGACCGCGGCCGGCGCGTCGGTCACCTGGAGATGCGCGGTGCCGGTGCCCACGGCGACCGGCGCAGAGGGCCCCGGAGGTCCGCCCGAGCAGCCCGCGGCGAGGGCGGCCGCGAGCAGCGCCACCGCGAAGGCGATGGTCCTCAGGTTCACGAGAGCCTCCGAAGGAAGACGGCACGGGGGCGGAGTGCATCGGCGACGGCGGCAGTCTACGGAAAGGACCGCCCGGGCTCCAGCGCTCTCCGCGCCGAGTCATCCTCCGTGTGCCGCCCACCGTGCCGGTCGTGCGGTCGGCCTGCGCGCCGGTCGAGCGCCCGCCCTCCGCGCCGGTGCCGCCCTGCGCTCCGACTCCCACCGTGGGACTCGCATGACGCATGCCCCGGCTTGTGCGCGACGGCCGCTGCGGCGAAACTGCGCCAATGCACTCCCAGCGACTCCGCGCCGCCCCCGCACCGCCCGCCGCATCGTGCAAGATGCGATGAGTCGCCTCGGCAAGATCGCGCCCGCGGAGTTCCACCGCGTCATCGCTCCGTGCCTCGGCGCCGCGCGCGCCGAGGTGCTGGTGGGTCCACGAGCCGGCGCGGACAGCTCCATCGTGCGGCTCGGCGCCGGGCGCGTGATGGCCATCACCACCGATCCGCTCTCGATCGTGCCCGCGCTCGGGCTCGCGGCCTCGGCGCGGCTCTCCTGCCATCTCATCGCCTCGGACCTGTGGACCACGGGCATCGCGCCGGCGTGGGCCTCGCTCACCTTCAACCTGCCGCCGCACCTGGGCGACGCGGACTTCGCCGCGTACTGGGAGGCGATGAGCGCCGCGTGGGAGGAGCTGGGCGTCGCGGTGGTCGCCGGCCACACCGGGCGCTACCCGGGCTGCGACCTCTCCATCGTCGGCGCGGGCACGCTGTGCGGCGTGGGCGACGAGGGCCGCTACCTGACGCCCGCGATGGCCGCTCCCGGCGACCGCGTGATCGTGACCAAGGGCTGCGCCATCGAGGCGACCGCGGTGGCGGCGTGGCTCTGCCCGCGAAGGCTCGAGGCTCGCATCGGCGCCGAAGGCCTCGCGCGGGCGCGCGCCTCGCTCGACCAGGTGAGCGTGGTCGCCGACTGCCGCGCCGCGCTGCGCGTGGGCGTGCACGAGCGCGGCGTCACCGCGCTCCACGACGCCACCGAGGGCGGAGTGCTGGGCGGGCTCGTCGAGCTGGCGCCGGCCTGCGGCCACGATCTGCGCGTGGAGCAGGCGCGGATCCCGCTGTCCGCGGAGGTGGCGGGGGCGTGTGCGGTGTTCGGCGCGGACCCGTACTGGACGCTGGCGGAAGGCGCGCTCATCGCCACCGCGCGGCCGGGGCAGGTGCGCGCGGTGCTCGACGCGCTCCACGACGAGGGCATCGTGGCGGCCGAGGTGGGCGAGGTGACGCCGGGAAGCGGGAAGCTGCGGCTCACGGCGCCGGACGGGTCCGTGCGCGCGATCGAGACGCCCGAGCCCGATCCCTACTG
>CAYHRW010000491.1:0-1618 GCA_964359105.1 uncultured bacterium | reverse complement strand
GCTACACCCGCTCCACCAGCAGCGCCATCCCCTGCCCGCCCGAGACGCACAGCGTGGCGATCCCGTAGCGGCCCTTCACGCGCGCCAGCTCGTGCAAGAGCGTCACCACGATGCGCGCGCCGCTGCAGCCGGTGGGATGCCCGAGCGCGATCGCGCCGCCGTTGGGGTTCAGGCGCTCGCGATCGAAGTGGAGCTCGCGGTCGCACGCCAGCACCTGGGCGGCGAACGCCTCGTTGAGCTCGACCACGTCCACGCGATCGAGCCGCAGCCGGTGCCGCTCCAGCAGCAGGCGCACCGCGGGCACCGGCCCGAGGCCCATGCGCGCGGGGTCCACGCCAACCGAAGTGGCGCCGAGCAGCACGGCCTGCGGCGTGACGCTGTGGCGCTCCGCAGCGCGCTCCGAGAGCACCAGCAGCGCGGCCGCGCCGTCGGTGATCGCGGAGGCGTTGCCCGCGGTGATGGTGCCGTCCCGGCGGAACACCGGCTTGAGCTTCGCCATCTCCTCGAGCGAGGCGTCGCCGCGGATGTGATCGTCCCGCTCCACCGTCATCGCGCGCTTCCCCTCGCCCACCGTGACCGGCACCACCTCGCGCGCGAAGCGGCCCTCGTCCCACGCGCGCGCGGCGCGCCGGTGGCTCTCGAGCGCGTACGCGTCCTGCTCCGCGCGCGGGATGCGGCACTCGTCGGCCAGGGTCTCGGCGGTCTCGCCCATGAGCTGGCCGCACAGCGGGCACAGGTAGCCGTCGCGGTACATCGCGTCCACCAGCGGCGCGTCGCCGAGCTTCCTGCCCCAGCGCAGGTCGGTCGCGAGGAACGGGATGCTCGACATGTGCTCGACGCCGCCCGCGAGCACCACGTCGCGCTCGCCGAGGAGCACCAGTTGCGCGGCGCTTACGATGGCCTGCGTGCCCGAGGCGCACGCCTTGTTGATGGTGAACGCGGCCACGGTATCGGGGAGGCCCGCGCGCCGGCCGATCTGGCGCGCGAGGTTGGGCCCGTTGCCGGCCTGGCGCGCGTGGCCGACGATCACCTCCTCGACCGCTTCGGGCGCGAGCGCGGCGCGCGCCGCGAGGCCGCCCAGCTCGGCGGCCGAGGAGCCGGCGAGCGCGCCGCCGAAGTTGCCGATCGGCGTGCGCACCGCGCCCGCCAGCAGCACGCGGGCGCTCACGCTGCCACCCGCGCGCGGCGCACCGGCCCGCTCACCGCCCCCGTCTGCCCGAGGGCCGGGCCGCGGCGCGGGACTTCCGGGACCGCGCGGCGGCCGCGCGTTTCACCGGGCGCGACTTGCTGGCGCTCGCGGTCGCGCTCCGCAGCCGGCGTTCCGCCTTGAGCGTGGCCTGCTGCTGGTGGCCGACCGCGGGCTTGACCTTCGCCTTCCGCTCGTCGGCGGTGCGCTTGGGGCGGAGCCGCGTCTTCTCCGGCCCCGCGCCGCGCACCGACACCACCGCGCGCGTGGTGGCCGAGAGCGGCTTCCGGTGCTCCTTCTTCTCGTGGTACTCGGGCTTCAGGACCAGGCGGCTCATCGCCTTCGAGCCCTTCTTGACCGGCTTGCGGAACGCCACCGGGTGCGTGGACACGTCCTCCTCGAACGGCTCGGCCAGCTCCTCGTCCGGCGTCG
>CAYHRW010000490.1:0-1620 GCA_964359105.1 uncultured bacterium | reverse complement strand
GGCACACCGAGATGCGCAAGCCGGTTTCATCCGCAAGCCGCTGCAGGGCCACCTTCCACAGCCGCGGTCGCGAGCCGTTGCTCCCACCACCGTCGGCGGTGATCAGCAGCTCGTCGGCCTTCGGGTAGTGATCTGTCGTCGGGTTGGCAAGACACGTCGGCGCCGGGAAATCGGTGATGACGGCGCCGTCGTGAAGCACGTTCACGCTGCGGCCCTCCAGGCCTTGCCAAGGCGCTCCGCCCGGCGCTCCGCCGGCGTCTGCCAGCCGAGGGCCTGATGGGGCCGCCGCTCGTTGTAGTCCACCATCCACGCCGCCACGGCGGCCCGGACCTCCTCCTCCGTCTTCCAGTCCCGCAGCCAGATGCACTCCTCCTTGAGGGTCCGGATGAGGCGCTCGGCGACCGCGTTGCCGGTTGGACGCCCGACGGGGGCGAGGGTCTGCTCGACGTTCCACTCGGCGCAGAGGTCCCCGCAGTCCGAGCCCGTGTACTGCGGGCCGTGGTCGGTCCGCAGCTCCAAGCCTTCGGGCACGCACTCGGGGCTCCCGAAGTGGGCCACGAGGGTCTCCCGGACGGGAGCCAGGACGGCGATCGAGTCCTGGGCCTTCGTGACGTCGACAGCGAGCGCCGAGCGGCAGCCGCAGTCCACGAGCGGCACGATCGCGACGGTGCCGTCCTCGGAGGTCCACACCGTCGTGAGGTCCGTCGCCCACCGGCGGTTCGGCAGCTCGACGGTGACGTGGCCCCGGGTGTCGCTCCGGCGGCTGCGGTCCGGAGGCAGGCAGAGGCCCATGTCCTTCATCAGGGCCCAGATCCGCCGCGTGCCGGCGCGCAGCCCGTACGGCACCCGGCGCAGCGTGGCCCAGACCTTGCGGACGCCCCACGCCGGGTGCTCGTCCACGACCGCCCGGATGGCGGTGCGCAGCTCGTCGGCGGAGACGACGGGCTGTCGCCCCGGGCCACGGTCGCGGCCGTTCCTCGGCTCCGGTGCCCTCCGGCGACGAGGCCGGGGCTCCGCCTTGGCCGCATACCAGGCGGCCCGGGAGAGCCCGAACAGCCGACAAGCCTGCACCACCGTCCCCTTGCCCACGTCGGTCGCCAGGCTCATCGACGCAACCGCGCGGGCCGAGTAGGGCGGGCCGTACGCTTCCACTCCTCGACCGCCTTCATGGCAAGCGCCCGCTCCAGCGACAGCGTGCTGACGAGATCCCGCAGGCCCTTGTTCTCCTTCTCCAACTCCAGCTCCCGCGGGGGTCGGGCGTCCCCACGACGGAGGACCTCGGCCATCCCGGCCACCGCCTCGTCCCGCCAGCCCTCGACGGTTTCGGGGCGGACGCCGTACCGGCGAGCGACCTGGTCGATGCTGGACTTCCCGGCGAGGATGGCCAGGACCGCCTCGACCCGGTCGGCGACGGTGCGACGGCCCGGGCGACCGCGGCCGCCTGCCCCCTCTCCGGTCGTTGCTTCGCTACGCTCCGCTCCTCCCTGCGAGGGGGCGCCCTCCCGCTCCACGTTGGACTCCGGCTCCCTGTCGGTCACGTGCTCTCCCTTGTCGCCGATCTCCTCGCCCGAGGGGGATTTCTCCGCCCCAAAGTGTCAACCCGTTTCGCGACGGCAGGAT
>CAYHRW010000489.1:0-1629 GCA_964359105.1 uncultured bacterium | reverse complement strand
GGGGCGCCGGGCGCGCCGGTGGAAGCTGGGCGACGAGCGGCGCGCCCCCGGCGATGGGACGGTGCACCCGCGCGGCAGGCCGCGCCCCGCAGGTGAAGGGCGCGCCGCCCCCGGCCGCAGGCTGCGCCCGCCGCACCTCCCCGCCTCCGGCGCACCGCCGGCTCGCATCGGCTCGCCGGCCCGCCTGCATTCAGGCCTGCGATCTCTCGATTTTGTGACGGAGAGGCGGTGGCTGTCTCCAAGAGACGTAAACGATCCCCTGTCCGTTCCCATCGCCAGCATCTGAGGGAGGTGCATCATGTACGGAACCCACCCGTGGAAGTCCGGCCGCCGTTCCACCCTCGGGTCGTCCTTCCCGCTGCTGCTCCTCATCGCCCTCGCAGGGACTCTCACCTTCGCCGGGTACCCGCACCGCGAGCGACCGCGTTCCGCGCCGAGGTCCGGCGAGGAAGCGATCCCGGCGGCCTGGTGGAACCAGGTCCAGGCGCGCATCGCGGCCGAGGAGTACCACGCCACGCCCCACGGGGCCGTCCTGCAGGCCCCGAACCGCGCGCAGGGCTTCCGGACGATCTTCGGAAGCGAGGAGCTCGATGTCCAGCCGCGGGTCGGCGCGGCGGAGTGGCGCCTGCGCTGGCGCACGGTGTCGTGGGGCCGCGGGACCGCCTCGCGCCCGGTGGAAGCCGCGCTTCCCGTGGCGCGGGCGGCGCGCGTCGAGTACGCGCGCGGGCCGCTCGTGGAGTGGTACGAGAACCGGCCCGAGGGCATCGAGCAGGGCTTCACGCTGACCGGCCGTCCGCAGGGGAACGGGCCGCTGTGCGTGCGGGGGCGGGTCGCGGCCGAGAGGCTCGAGCTCCGGCCCACCGCGGATGGCCGCGGCCTGGCGCTGCGGAACCGCTCGGGTGCCGAAGTGCTGCGCTACACCGGCCTGATCGCGTTCGATGCCCGCGGCCGCGAGCTGCCGTCGCGGCTCGAGCTGCATGGGAACGAGGTCGAGCTGGTCGTGGACGATCGCGGCGCGCGCTACCCCGTCACGCTCGACCCGCTGCTCTCGTCACCCTCCTGGACGCACGAGGGTGACGCCTCGAGCGCGCAGTACGGCTACTCGGTGGCCACCGCGGGCGACGTGAACCACGACGGTTTCAGCGATCTCATCGTCGGCGCGCCGGGGTACGACAACGGCGGCGTGAAGGCGTGGGGTCGCGTGTTCGTCTACATCGGCGGCGTCAACGGGCCGCCCCTGGTCGCGAACTGGGAGGCCTCGGTGAACGACACCGGGGGCATCAGCAAGTTCGGCCAGTCCGTGGCCAGTACGGGCGACCTGAACGGTGACGGCTACGACGACATCGTCGTCGGCGCGCCCGAGTTCTCATCGAGGTTCTCCGATACCGGCGAGGGATTCGCGTTCGTGTGGTACGGAGGACCCTCCGGCGGGCTCGGAGGTTCGTCGGGATTGGGCGCGTTCGGCACCATGGCCAACGCCGACTGGTACGCGCAGGCGAACCAGACCAGCGCGAATCTCGGCTACTCGGTGGCGCACGCGGGCGATCTCAACGGCGATGGCTACGCCGACCTGGGCGTGGGCGCGCCCAGCTACACGAACGGGCAGGCGAACGAAGGCAGGGCGTTCGT
>CAYHRW010000488.1:0-1635 GCA_964359105.1 uncultured bacterium | reverse complement strand
TGCCGCGCGCGTCGAGCACGCCGTCGCTCGCCACCAGCACCACGTCGCCCGGCACGAGCCTCAGGTGCTCCTCCTCGTAGCCGGCCTGCGCGAGCGCGCCGGCGGGCGGCCCGCCGCGGTCGAGGCGCGTGACCTCGCCGCCATCGCGCGGCATCCACAGTGCGGGCGCATGGCCGGCGGCGCAGTAGGCCAGCTCTCCGTTCTTCTCGAGCTGCGCGATCCACAGCGCGGCGAAGCGCTCGGCGCCCAGCCGCGCGTGGAGCTCGGCGTTCACGCGCGCCGCCATCCCGGCGGCCGAGCGCTCGGGCGAGGCCAGCGCCACGAACAGGCCCTGCACGAACGCCGCAGTGGCCGCGGCCACCGCGCCGTCGCCCACCGGGTCCAGCAGCAGCAGCGAGTGGCCGCCGTCGGGGTGCGGGACGCGCTCGCAGCGGTCGCCGGAGAGGAAGGCGGAGGGACGGTGGCAGAGGGCCATCTCGTAGTGGCGCACCTCGAAGCTGCCGGGCGGCACCAGCGTGCTGCCCGACCCGGACGAGACGGCCTCGAGCCGGCGCCAGCCACGGTCCGCGATGCGGGCGCGCAGCGCGCGCTCCAGCGACGCGGCCACCGGGCCCAGCGCCTGCTCGAGCGCCGCCATCTCGGCGTCGCCGAACATCGGCGCGGGGGAGAGACGCGCCAGGTTGAGCACTCCGATCGGTCCGGCGCTGCCGGACAGCGGCAGGCAGAGCGCGGACTCGATGTGATCGGCGGCGGCGGTCGCCTCGAAGCGCTGGTCGCGCACGTCGCCGTTCAGCACCAGGCCGCGGCGGTTGCGGAGCACCCACTCCGAGATGCTGCGCGGGCGCGGCGGCACGTCCTCGCCGATCAGCTCGCTGCGCAAGCCGATCGCCGCCATGATCGCCAGGCGCCCGGTGGCGGGATTCACGGCCATGAGCGAGCCGCGCGTGGCTCCGGTCTCGGCCACCAGCCGCTCGAGCAACTGCCCGGCCACGGCGCGCACGTCGGTCGCCGGCGCGATCCACGCGCAGGTCGCGGCGAGGTCGGTCGCGAGGCTCAGCTCGGAAGCGCCGTGGCGCGGGAGTGCAGTCCCCGCCGGTCCGTGGTCCTGCATGGGAACCCTCCGTGGCACGCCTCCGCCAGGGGAGGCGGATGCGTTGACGGGTTATCGGCGGGACGCCGCCGGGGCTGAAGTGGCTTCCGGGCTCGGGGGGACGCGCGCCGACTTGACCCGGCTCCGGCGCGCCGACACACTGCGCCGTCCGCACGGAGGACCCATGCCCACGAAGCCCGGCCGCGACCTCGCCACGTTCCCGAACCCGGCGCCGCAGCGCGACTACGTGATCCGCCACGTGTGCCCCGAGTACACCGCGCTCTGCCCGGTCACCGGGCAGCCGGACTTCGGCACCATCGTCGTCTCCTACGTGCCGGACCGGCGGTGCGTCGAGCTCAAGTCGCTCAAGCTCTACCTGTGGGCGTTCCGCGACGAGGGCCACTACTTCGAGCAGGTCACGAACCGCATCCTCACGGACCTGGTGCGGGCGGTGCGCCCGCGCCGCATGACGGTGACGGGACGCTTCCGCGTGCGCGGCGGCATCCGCACCACGGTGGTGGCCCGCTATCGTGGGAGCGCGCGGC
>CAYHRW010000487.1:0-1654 GCA_964359105.1 uncultured bacterium | reverse complement strand
TGTATCCCACACTTGAGACTGTGGGTCATGGACCGTCTCTGATGCCATGTACTTGCAAAGCCAACAGATAGCCGTGGACCATGCATGGCAGGCGCACCAGACCGCGCCACATGCAGGTCGTGCCCGGATTGTCTTGTTTCCCTCGGGCGAGCCAGCCGCCGAGCTTGCCGATCCAGCGTGTCACCTCTTGTGCACGGGGGGGCGTGTCCGCCATTTTGCCCGTGGCCCAGGCGCTCAACACCCGCCATTCCTCTTCGCTCAGGAACTGGTCGCAGGGAAGGTCCGGCCTCTCCCGTCCCGCCATGGTCAGCCAGTACACCCGCCAGGCCACCACCAGATCAATGGCCAAGCACGCCTCCAGACGGTCCGCATCATCCAAGCGGCGATCCTGGATCCGGCAGCCGCTCTTCACCGTGCGATGATACACTTCGATGCCCCAGCGGCGGCTGTACCAGGTCAGGCGCTCACAGGCCTCTGGGAAGCTTTCCGTCTGCACCGTGGTCAGCAGCATCCACTCGATGGGGTCTGTCACCGCTGCGCCCTGGCCCACTTCCCGAGCGTAGACCGCCCAGACCCTCACCGGTGGAAGCGTACTGTCTTTCGGCGCGGTGAGCACCACCTGCGCGAAACGCACCTGCACCCGGGCGGTCCGGGCCGGGCGCGCACCTCTCCGCGGGACCCGCACCTCCAGCCAGCCCGCCACCGGCTCCGGACTCATTTTCTCCCACACCGGTTGCTGCTCGACCTTTCGGTTGCGGGTGCGTTCCGCACGCACCAGCAGCTTGGGATTGCTCGCATCTTGCGAGGCCTCGTGGAACAATGCGTAGAGGTCCGCTTCCCGATCCCCCACGCTGACCAGCAGCGTGGCGGGACACAGCTTTTGGACCTCGGCCACGGCCCGGTAACTGCTCAGCCACTTGCGGCTTTCCTTCTCGGCGACGGGCCGTGCCTTGCGGCGGTGTCGCTGGCCGGCCTCCCGGGGATCGCGCGCCCAGCATTGCACGTTGAGCAAGCCCAGCGGCGTCCCCTCGGGCGTGAACGCCAGCGTGTCGTGCAGCAGCAACCCCACCGCCTGGTCTTTGGTCGTGTTGATGGGGCCGACGCCCTCGGGCGGGTGCGCAGTATAGTTCAGCGGGGTGGTGTCCTGCACGGCCAAGATGACCGGGTGCGAGCGCAGCCGGTCAAGGGTGGACTCGATGTGCGGCCGGAGCAGGGTGGGCATATCCACGGTGGGGTTCGCGAAGAAGCGGTACGCGGCCTTCGTCTTGGCCGCCGAGCCGTTCGAGGCCTGCGGCACCAGCGCGCCGGGCTGGGCGAAGAAGTCGGCAGCCAGCGTGAAGAGCCGGTGCTTGAGGCGCTCGTCGAAGAACGGCACCGTCCCGAACTCCTCTTCGGTCCAGTCGGCCGGCGCCTCCGGCCGCGGCGTGCTGCCCAGCGCGACCGGGGGCTCGGCGCACAGGACCCGTTGCCACTGGGGGTCGAGCGGGTACACGTAGAGGTCTTTGGGCCCGTCGGCCACCTTGCCGTTGGGATACGGCGTGGACCGCGCCGCCGTCTGGCCGACCCGCACCCAATTGGCCGCCCGGTAGCACGTCCCGGCAAACCGGCTGGGATCGACGAACGTCTCGGCCAGCACCGGCGCGTACCCGTAGCG
>CAYHRW010000486.1:0-1655 GCA_964359105.1 uncultured bacterium | reverse complement strand
CGCGCTGCAGCCAGCGCCAGGCCTCCTCGGCGGTCGCGAAGGTGTCGATCGTGAACCCGTCGTCCGAGAGACCCTCGGCCAGGGCCCACGAGGTGCTGGGTTCGTCTTCGACGATCAGGATGTGGGGCATGGACCGGGCTCTCCGTGGTGGGTCGGAGCCCGTGGGTTGCAGTCTGCGTGCCAGCGGGGGGCCGGGCGCGCGGGCGGGCCGCGCGGGCCCGCAGCGGACCCGGGGGACGGGCCGTGGCCGGTCGGCCACTTCGTTTCAGGGCGGCGGCTTAGCCCGTTCCGGGGAACCCTGGGAACAGGCTCGGGGCGGGTCGCGGGCGGCGGTCGTGCGCACCCACCGTGCAGGCGCGGCGGCCGCGCGTGCATTTCGCCCGCCCAACCTCATTCCGCCCGCCGTCCGGGGTCGGACGCTCTCTGGTCGGTCGCGCCGGGGCCCCGCTCACCGTCACTCGAGCGTGGCGACGCGCTGCACCAGCGTCCGTCCTTCGACCGTGAGCCGCGCGAAGTAGAGCCCGGCCGGAACGCGCGCGCCGCGCTCGTTCGTGAGATTCCACGTGACGGGATGCTCGCCCGTCGCGCACACGCCCTCGACCAGCCCGCGCACCCGCGCCCCGCTCACGTCGTAGATGGCGAGCGACACGCGCGCCTCGCGCGGCAGCGCGAAGGAGAACGCGACCGCGGTACGCGCGGGGTTCGGGCTCGGGCGCCCGAAGGCGACGGCGCGCGGGGGCGCGGCGTCGGCCACGCCCACCGTGCCGTCCGGCAGCAGGAACGCGACCGCGCCCTCGTTACCGTGCACGTCCACCGCGGTGAGCTTGTAGTAGGCGGGCCCGCCCGCCGCATCCACGTAACCGGTGTCGGTGAGGGAAGCGACCAGCGAGCCCGGCTCGATCGCGAAGCCCGGCGTGTGCCCGCGGTAGAGGCGGTAGCCGGCGAGGTCGGACTCGGCGTTCGGATTCCAATGGAGGTGCGCGGCGCCGGAGGCGTACTGGCCGGTGAACGGCGCGGGCGCGGCGGGCGGGAGATTGTCCACCGAGTAACCCGAGTCGGGGGCGGACTCCCAGAACCCCGGAAGGAATGCGCCGTGAGCATCCACCATGAACACGGAGTATGGATTCGAAACCCCGGTCGAGTCCTGCAGCGTCATCGCCAGGAAGGTGTAGACGGAGTCGCCGCGCGCGGCGACCGTGCCCAGGCCCTCCCAGTAAATCGCCTGAGCGCCGTACGTGGTGCGCACGAACGTACCGGGGCCGGCTCCGCCTCGGACGTCCTTCGCCGCCAGCAGGGGCGTGCCGCGCCTCGCGGCGGCCAGGGCCGCAGATTCCGTCACGCGATGCCAGATGCCGTAGAGCGAGATCTCCAGAGTGGGGAGAGTATCGAGGTAGCTCGCGCGCCAGCGGACGCGCACCTTGCCACCCTGATCGTTGGGGATGTCGCGCACCCCCGTGATTTCGGGCCCTGGATTGCCCAGATAGCCCTGGCGGATCACGAGTTGCGCGTAGATGTCGGTGTCTGTCCCGCTGCGGTAGTCCCGCCAGGTGACGATGGCGCCGCCCGCGCCGTCCTCGACGATCGTGGGGTTGTACTGCTGGTTCGCCGCGGTGCAGAGCGCGCGGCCGTCCGCGGGCCACGCCGGGTCCACCGCA
>CAYHRW010000485.1:0-1667 GCA_964359105.1 uncultured bacterium | reverse complement strand
CCGACCCCGGCGAGGAGGACAAAAAGTGCGTGACGTGATCTTAGGGAATCTAAGCCGTCTGGATGCACGCGGCACGGCGACGTCCCGCGAGAGCGCCGCCGCCGCGGGAGGCGCATTGCGCGAGGCCCGTGACCTTGACACTCGCTGCGGGCTGCGGCTTAATCGCGCGGTCCCGCGGGCGATTAGCTCAGCTGGCTAGAGCACTTGCTCGACAAGCAAGGGGTCACTGGTTCAAGTCCAGTATCGCCCACCACTTTTCCTCGCGGGCCGGCCTCACTCCGCGCCCGGCCGTCCGCCCAACACGGGGGATCAGGCCCCATGTCCATGGCACCCGCCGATTCCAGCCGCCCCGAGGTGGCGAACTACCCCGGCGGCGAGGCGCTCTACCGCCTGCGCCACTCCGCGGCGCACGTGCTGGCGACCGCGGTGATCGAGCTGTTCCCGGGCGTCAAGGTGGCGGGCGGGCCGCCGATCGAGACCGGCTTCTACTACGACTTCGCGCGCGACGAGCCGTTCACCCCCGAGGACCTGGTGAGGATCGAGGCGCGGATGCGCGAGATCGTCGCCGAGGACCAGGCGTTCGAGTACAGCGAGGCCACCCGCGAGGAGGCCGAGGCACGCTTCCGCGCCGCGGGGGAGAAGTACAAGCTCTACTTCATCACCCAGATCCCGCCCGGCAGCAGGGTGACCTACTACCGCAACGGCCCGTTCCTCGACCTGTGCCGCGGCCCGCACGTCGCGAGCACCGGGAACATCGGGGTCTTCAAGCTCACCCACGTGGCCGGCGCCTACTGGCTCGGCCACGAGCGCAACGAGATGCTCCAGCGCATCTACGGCACCGCGTTCGCGACCCAGGATGAGCTGGACGGCTACCTCGAGCGCATCGCGGAGTCGCTGCGGCGCGACCACCGCCGCCTCGGCAGGGAGCTCGACCTGTTCTCGGTTCACGAGGAGGTGGGCTCGGGGCTCATCCACTGGCATCCGAAGGGCGGGATGCTGCGCCACCTGATCGAGCAGTTCTGGAAGGACGAGCACCTCAGGCGCGGCTACCAGCTCGTCTTCACCCCGCACATCGCGAGCGAGAAGCTCTACGAGATCTCGGGGCACCTCCAGAACTACGCCGACCTGATGTACGCGCCCATGGACATTGACGGCCAGCCCTACCGGGTCAAGCCGATGAACTGCCCGGGCCACATCATGATCTACCAGACCCGCAAGCACTCGTACCGCGAGCTGCCGCTGCGCTACGCCGAGCTGGGCACCGTGTACCGCTACGAGCGCTCCGGGGTGCTGCACGGCATGGAGCGGGTGCGCGGCTTCACCCAGGACGACTCGCACATCTTCTGCACCCGCGAGCAGCTGGCCGACGAGGTGGAGGGCATCCTCGACCTGATGGACTTCCTGCTCAGGGCTTTCAAGTACGACTACGTCTGCTACCTCGCCACCCGGCCGAAGGAGAAGTTCCTCGGCACCGAGGAGGAGTGGGCGTTCGCGACCGAGGCGCTGCGCCAGGCGCTCGAGCGGCGCAGCCTGCCCTACGAGGTGGACGAAGGCGGCGGCGCGTTCTACGCGCCCAAGATCGACGTCAAGCTCAGGGACGCGCTCGGCCGCGAGTGGCAGTGCCCGACCATCCAGGTGGACCTGAACCTGCCCAAGCGCTTCGGCGT
>CAYHRW010000484.1:0-1678 GCA_964359105.1 uncultured bacterium | reverse complement strand
GGGAGCGCGCGTGACCAGACGGCGCGGCCGGAGAGATCGAGCACCTCGAGCCGCGCGGCGCCGGCCGCTCCGGTCACGTCGAATCGGACGAGGCCACTCGCCGGGTTGGGCGCGACCCGCAGGCTCAGCGTGGCACTGCCCGCCGGCGGTTCGACCAACGCCGGGTCCGCCGGGGCCGCGAGCCGCAGCAGCACGAAGTCGCCGGCGTCGAGGGCGAGCGCCACCTGACCGTTCGCGTCCACCGCGAGCGAGTCCCACGCCGAGCCGTCGTCGCGCAGCCGCGATGGGCGCCATCCGTCCGCGAGCGTGAGGGACACCGTCCGGGGCGAGAGCGAGTCGGCGTTGGCGACGAAGATGCACGCCGCGTCCGTCGAGTCCGCGAACCGGCCCAGCGTCGCGCGGCCAGCGACCGCGGTGAGCAGCGTGTCAGGGACGAAGGGCACACCGCCGGGCGGCACCGAGCCGGCGTGCTGGGTCGCGAGCCACCGCAGCCCCGCGAGGGTGTCGCCGAGCGGCGCCAGGCGCGCGTTCAGCGCCGTCACCATGTCGTAGTAAGGCGTGCGCGCTCCCGTGCCCCATTCGATCATCGCGGGCTGCCAGCCGTAGCCAGGCAGCGGCGCGGGCGTCCAGTACGTGAAGTACCCGATGCCGTGAGCGCCCCAGGCGAGCCACTGCGCGACCTGCCATCGCAGCATACCCTCGGTGACGTGGCGGAAGATCCAGTGCTCCACCAGCTGGATGATGCCCCAGAAAGGCACGCCGTTCGCCCGGGCGACCGAACCGAGCGTCGCGACGTTCTCGGTCAGATAGCGCGCATCGCCGGTGATCTGGAAATCGTACTGGTTGTTGCAGAGCACCGCGGGGTGCGTCGCGTCCACGTACTGCTCCACGTACGCCCGGAAGTCGGCGGGCGTGAAGAAGGCTCCCCGCGGGCCCAGGCTGTTCCAGGCCGGATGGGCCGGATCACGCTCGCGCAGGATGTCGAACCACTCGCCCAGCCGCGGGAAGTAGCTGGCCGGGGGTTCGTCGCCCAGGTAGTAGCCGAGGAAGGCGGGGTCGTCCTTGTAGCGGGCCACGATCGTGTCCGCGAGCGCGAGCGAGGCCGGGTTCGACGTCGAGACGCTGTCGAGATCGTTGTCGAGGAGCAGGTTCCTGAGCCCCAGCGGGCGCGTGAGGTCGAGCCGCACGAGGTTGTCCGCGGCCGTCCCCGCGTCGTCCCACGCGAGCACCGTCACGTTGAATCCGGTGGCGGCGAGCTCGGCGTAACGCGCCGCGGTCGTGGACTCGCGCGGCGGGCTCACCCAGCCGAACAGGGCGAAACGAGGCAGCGCCGAGCCGTAGCCGGACGCCGCGCGGGCGGCGCGTGCAGGCCCGGCCGCGCGCGTCGTCCCGCCCGGTGCGGCCACGGAAGCCATCAGCACGACGAGAGACGCGAGCACCGGGCGAGCGAAGCCGCACATGGACGTTCCCACCTCGACCGCGGACCGGACGCCGGGAGGCCGGGCCCGCCGCGGCACGGGCGCAATTGTGCCGCCCGCGCCCGCGGGACCGCAACCGGATACTCGCCTTCCGAGCATCCGGCACCAGCCGGCAGACCGCGGAACTCCCTACCGCTTTCGCCCTGCCGCACCGCGCCGCTTGTTCTCCCGCTCCTTCTTCGCGCGCCGGCGATGATCGC
>CAYHRW010000483.1:0-1685 GCA_964359105.1 uncultured bacterium | reverse complement strand
CGCCAGTCGTGGGGCGCCACCTCGTTCAGCGCGGCCACCACGTCGTCGAGCGTGTAGGGCACCACCGCGGGCGGGCCGCTCGCGCCACCGTGGAAGCGGCGGCAGAAATCGTCGAGCGAGCGCTGCCCGCCGCTCGACAGGCGGATGAGGGCGTCGGCCTCGAGCCAGATGAGCGCCATCTCGTCGTAGAAGTCCACGCCGCGCCGGGCGGAAGCCCACGCGGACGGCGCGCCATAGAGGATCTGCGCCGCAACCGCGGTGTCCTTGAGCGGCCGCCACGCCCGCCCGGGCCGGTGGTCGAGCTTCGCCGCGCGCACCGCCAGCTCGTCCGCGTACTGGGCGGCCGTGATCAGCCCCGAGCGCGCGGTGAGCAGCAGGCCCAGGTACTGCGTGAGTCCCTCGTAGATCCACAGCAGACCGGTCTTCATCGGCTGCCGGTAGTCGGGCGTGGCGAGGTCGGCGGGGCGACGGTACTTGCCGTTCCACGAGTGCACGTACTCGTGCGGCAGCAGCGTGGCCCAATCGAGACGCAGCGTGGGATCGGTCAGCGCACGCTCGGGAGTCTGGTTATCGCTCGACTGATGGTGCTCGAGGCCGAAGTGCGCGATGTGGTCGCTCAGCGCGAGCAGGAAGTGATAGCGGTCGTAGTGGCGTGCGCCGAACAGCGTGCCCGCCTCGGCGACCAGCCGCCGGCAGGCGGCCTCGTGCTCCGCTGTCAGCTCGAGCGCGGCCGGGCTGTCGGCCGCGATGTCGAGCGTGACCGGGCGCGGATCGCCGGGATTGAGCGGCACCGAGCGGAAGTGCTCGCCCGCCATCACCGGCGAGTCCACCAGCGTCTCGAGCGTGACCGGGCCGAACTCCACGACGGCGCCGGTCTGCCGCGCCACCGGCAGCGGCGTCGCGAACTTCCAGCCCTGGGGCAGCGTCAGGCTCGCGGCGAAGGTGAGCGAGCGCATATCGCGGCCCGCCGGGTAGAGCAGCACCTGGTTCCAGCTGATCATCGCGAGCTTCGCGGTCGCCGAGGCGGCGGCCGAGTAGCCCTCATTGCCGGTGGGCCCCAGGAAGTCGAGGTCGGCTTCCACCGTGCGCGCGCCTTCGGGCACCACGCAATGGAAGGTCCACATGTCCACACTGTCGCGCGTCCAGGCGATCGCCCTGCCCCCCGCGGAGAGCCGCGGGCCCGCCAGATTCACGATCGGTCCGCTCGGCGCGTGCTCGCCCGGGATCCATTTCGGGTAGTGGAGCGTCAGCGGGCCCGGCGCGGCGGGGATCACGAGCCGCGCGTGGAGGAGCTTCCGCGGAGCTTCGCGCGCGTCCACCGCGAGAGTGATGCGTCCGTCCGCGGCCCGCGCGACCGGGGCGGACGCGGTCCCGGCGAGCAGGAGGAGCAACGGGAGCAGGCGGCCGGCGACGCGGGTGAAACGGAGACGACCGGGCATGACGATTCCCCTCGGGTGAGAACGCCGGCCGGGATCGCGCGTGACCCGGCTGGAGCTTCGGTCAGGCCGTGATCAGTCTTCCAGCTCCTTGATCACGACGCTGTCCACGCCGTCCACCTCGGTGACCTTGACGCCGATGACTTCCTTCTTCGAGGTCGGGACGTTCTTGCCCACGAAGTCGGCGCGGATCGGAAGCTCGCGGTGGCCGCGGTCAATGACCACGGCGAGCTGGATGGAGCGCGGGCG
>CAYHRW010000482.1:0-1687 GCA_964359105.1 uncultured bacterium | reverse complement strand
CGGTGGCGCGGGCGGAGCGCGGCGCGGGCGGCCGCGGGGCCTTCGCCGGTGCGGCCGCCTCGCGCTCGGCCTGCGCGCGCGCCAGCCGCGCGGCCTCGTAGTCGTCGTAGCCGCCCGCGTAGAGCGTGACGCGCCCGTCGCTCACCTCGACCACGCGGGTGGCGAGCCGCGCCATGAGCGAGCGGTCGTGGGTCACCACCGCCACCGCGCCCGGGTACTGGTCGAGCGCGTCCTCGAGCACCTCCTTGCCGGCCAGGTCGAGATGGTGGGTGGGCTCGTCGAGCAGCAGCAGGTTCGCGGGCTCCATCAGGATGCGCGCGAGCGCCACGCGCTGGCGCTCGCCGCCCGAGAGCACGCGCACCGGCTTGAACACGTCGTCTCCGCTGAAGAGGAACGTGCCGAGCAGCGAGCGCAGCCACGGCCGCCACGCCGGGGGAGCGACGGCGTCGAGGGATTCGAGGGCGGTGTGCGTGCCGTCCAGCGTCTCCGCGGCGTGCTGGGCGAAGTAGGCGAGCTTGGTGTGCGGGTAGTCCTCGCGCGCTCCCGCGCGCGGCGCGAGCTGGCCGGCCACCAGGCGCAGCAGCGTGGTCTTGCCCGCGCCGTTGGCGCCCACGATCGCCAGCTTCTGCCCACGCTCCACTTCGAGGTTGGCACTGGCGATGACGTCGCGCGTGTCGTAGCCGAACGACAGGCCCTTGAGCCGCACCAGGGCGCGTCCGGCGTGCGGCGGCTCGGGGAACCGGAAGCGGATGCTCCGGGGGCGGCGCGGCAGGATCACGCGCTGTGCCTTGAGGCGTTCGATCATCTTGCGCTTGCTCTGGGCCTGGCTGGCCTTGGTGTTCTTGGCGCCGAAGCGCTCGACGAAGCGCGACAGCGAGGCGATGCGCTTCTCGATCTGCTCGTTCTGGGCCTCGACGCGCTCGCGCCGCAGCTCGCGCTCCTCGAGATAGCCCGTGAAGGTCATGGCGAACTCGGTGAGCTTCCCGGCGTCGAGCTCGCGCACCTCGCTGGCCACCCGATCGAGGAACACGCGGTCGTGCGAGACCACGACCAGCCCGCCGTGGAAGTCCTCGAGGTAGTCCTCGATCCACTCCATCGCCGGCAGGTCGAGGTGGTTGGTCGGCTCGTCGAGGAACAGCAGCGTCGGGTCGGTCAGGAGCAGCGCGGCGAGCGCGGCGCGCATGCGCCAGCCGCCCGAGAACTCGGCGAGCGGCCGGTCCTGGTCGCCGCGCGAGAAGCCGAGCCCGGAGAGCACGCGGCGCGCCTCGGGCTCGAGCGCGTGCTCGTCGTGCAGCTCGAGGTGGTGCTGGAGCTCGCCGGCACGCTCGAGCAGCCGCTCGAGGTGCGGGTCGCCGGGGGAGATGCCCGCGAGCCGCTGGTGGAGGGCGTCGAGCTCCTCCCGCATCTCGAGCAGGTGGCGGTGGGCCTCCATGGCGCGCTCCAGCACCGTGCCGTCGTAGCGTTCGGCGGCCTCCTGCGGCAGGTAGCCCATCCGGGTGCCGCGCGCCAGCACCCGCGCGCCCGATTCGGGTCGGAGCTCGCCGAGCATCACCCTGAGCAGCGTGGTCTTGCCCGCGCCGTTCGGTCCCACCAGCGCGACGCGGTCGCCGGGCGCGAGCACCCAGTCGAGCCCCGCGAACAGCACGCGCTCGCCGATCGAATAGCTCAGGTCCTGGAGCTGGATCAT
>CAYHRW010000481.1:0-1690 GCA_964359105.1 uncultured bacterium | reverse complement strand
CAAGAAGCGGAACGAGGCGCTGGCATTGGAATTGCTCCCTTTAGCAGCCCGTTGATTTATGGCCTGGCCAGCAATCTGGCCGACCAGCTGATCAGATCGGTTCGCGGCGACCAGTAAGGCGCCAGCGCACGCGAGAAGGTGAACCGAGACCGGAGAGGTGCACACCAGCGATGCCACAAAGCGCGCATGGAACCCAAGAACGCCCGCAGCGCCTCCTGAGCGCGCTCTGCCCACCCGCGCGGGGTGCCCAGACCGTACAAGGTCCGCATCACGAGGGCGAGATTCGCCCCGGCGGCCTGCAACAGGTAACGCTTCTCCACGTTCGCCCGACCGCGCAACCGGGTCCGGCGGGCTCCACCCGTCTCGCAGACATGGGCGAAGGTGCGTTCCACCCGCTCGGAGCGCCAACGGTGGTAGCGCTTCCCGAGGGGCCGCATTCCGCGGGCCCGGTTCTGGTGGAAGGCGACCGCCGTCGGGGTGCCCCCCTTGTCGGTCCATCGGCGGCGGCCCGCCTGGCGGCGTTCCGGGATGTAGGTCCGATACCGCTGGGCCTTCAACCGCCGGAGCAGGGTCGCCTTGTGGTAGCCTTTGTCCGCCACGACCTTCCGGCGAGGCCGGCGCCCGCGCGGCGGCAGGGCGGCCGTCTTGGCAGCCGGGGCCTCCGGCGCCGCTGCTGGCGCGCCGCCGCGGGCGGTGTGCAGGTTGCTCTCGGCCCGGGCGAGACTGGCGTCCACCGACGCGGGGTCGGCCACATCCGCGGGGTGCACCACCGCGGCGACGATGGCCCCGGTCTCCAGGTCCACGACGTGCTCGGGCTTGTAGGCCAACCGGGTCCGGCCGTCCTTCAGCTTGGCAATGCGGGCGTCCTGGTCGGTCCGCGACACCCACTCGCGGTTGGACGTCTTCTTGCCTTTCCGCGTGCGGTCCAGCCGCCGGGCCTCCTCGGCCGTGGGGTTCGGCACGCCCGCCTCGACGGCCAAGCGCGTGACGAACTCGGCGTAGCTCTCCTTGGTATCCCGCCGCACGATGGCCTTCATCGACGCGTCGGCCCGCAGATACGTGGAGTCCACCCCCAAGACGCGTCCCTTGAGCAGCCCTTTGGTTTCCACGATCCCGAGGATGAGGGCGAACACGGCCTGATGGACCGCCAGGGGCAGCCGCTGCCGGGTGCGGCTCAGCGTCGAGTGGTCGGGCACGCGCTGCGTGAGCGAGAGCCCCAAGAACTGGCGCAGGGACAGGGAGTCGGCGAAGCGCCACTCCAGGCCCCGCTCCGATTCGATCCCCTCAAAGAAGCCGACGAGGTGCATGCGGAAGTAGATCCCAGGGGCCACGGACTTCCGCCCTGGGACATGCGCGGCCTCGTAGTACGGGGCGCACAGGGCTTCCGCGTGCCGATCGAACGCAGCATCCCGCAGCAGCTCGTTCAGTGTTTCGTAGAATCGGTGCCCCGGTCCCGGGGAGATCTCGTCGTGCGCGATCCACAGCGGCGACTGGCGATTTTGGCGGCGTCCCATCGACATAATCACGCTCCTTTGCGATGGGCGCATTGTATCGCGAACCCGCATCCCGTGCGATGCCAATCAACGGCGAGACTCAATAAATCAACGGGCTGCTAGACCGGGTTTCTCCCATGGGAAAAGGTACTACAGGAACGAGGGCAGACGGAGAGACGGGACCACGGACGGTCCCA
>CAYHRW010000480.1:0-1704 GCA_964359105.1 uncultured bacterium | reverse complement strand
GGGCGGCAGCGAGTTCCACACCACGCGTTCGTCGGTGGCGCGCCAGGGCGCGCCGGCGCGCGCCGCGATCTCGGCGACCTCGGGGCTCACGCCTCCCTCGGCGGGCCACATCCCGGCCGGCGGCCGGCCGAAGGCCTGCGCGTGGCGGCGGAACGCCCGCTCCACCTGGCGCGCGGCGTCCTCGGGCGCGGCGAACGGCTCGGCGGGAAGCACGAGCTCGGGCCGTGCGCGGCGGGCGGCGCGCACGTCCACCAGCAGCGGCAGGATCGGGTGGTAGTAGGCCGACTCCGAGAGCTCGACTTGCCCGCGCTCGGCCAGCGCGCGGTAGGCCGGCACCACCCGCGCGACCAGCCGGCGGTGCAGCGCCAGCAGCCCGTCGCGGTGCTCCTCGAGGAAGTCGCCGCCGGTGGCGAGCGCGCACTCGGCCTCGGGCTCGCCGAGCAGCATGGGATCGAGCCAGGCCAGCAGGAACCAGCACTCGACCGCCAGCACCTCGTCGCCGGTGAGCTCGTTGAGGTGCGCGCCGCGCGAGCGCGCGACGCGCACCGTGAGCGCCCGGTAGCGCGGCCAGCGGTCGAACGCGTGGCGCGGGGCGGCGGCGCAACGCGCGGACACCCGGTCGCGCTCCTCCGCCGTGAGCGAGTCCGTCGGGCGCGCGAGCAGGTCGAACAGCGCGTCGGGCGATCCCGCGGTCGCGGCGTCGAGCTGGTCCAGCAACGACGGCACGAAATTGAAGGTGGCGCGCACGCCCGGATGGCGCTCGAGGTGGAGCGCCATGTCGAGGTAGTCCTTGGTGGCGTGCAGCCGCACCCACGGCAGCAGCGCGCGACCCTCACGCGGGCTGCGATAGTCGGGCTGGTGGTGGTGCCAGAGGAAGAGGAGATCGACCGGCCGGTGGTCGCTCAAGGCGATGCCCTGCGCCGGGCGTGCGCGTCAGTGCGCCGAGCTGGAGAGCTCGGCCAGCTCCATGCGCGCCCGGTTGGCGTACGAGGTCTCTCCGAACTCGTCGAGGAGGCGCTGGAGCCGCTGGCTCGCCGCCGGCGCCTGGTTCACGAGGCGGAAGCAGCGCGCCGCGGCGACCAGGAGCTCGGCCGAGGACTCGCGGTCGAACTTGCCGACCAGGCTCTCGTAGAGCGTCGCGGCCTCCTGGAACTGGTGGTCGCTCTCGAGCGCGTAGGCGAGGCTGCGCCGCACCGCGTCGGCGATCAGGCCCTGCTTCCGTCGCTCGAGGTAGGTCCGGTACTCCTTGACCGCGTTCTTGAACTGGCCGTTCCAGAACTCGTCGTCGCCGGCCAGCCGGTGCGCGTCGATGCCGCTCGGCGTCTGGGGCCACTGCTCGGCCACCTGCTTCGCGAGCTGCAGCGAGCGCGCGTATTCGCCCTGCCAGAACAGGATGTTGGCCTCGGCCAGCCGCCCGGCGGCCTGCTCCTCAGACGCGGCACGCGCCCGCAGCGTGAAGAAGAACCCCGCGCCGACCACCGCGATGACCGCGGCGGCAATGCCGAGGATGCGGCCGTAGCGCCCCCAAAAGTCGCTGATGCTGTCGAGGAGCTGGGCCCCGGGATCCTCGAGCTTCCCGGTCTTGCGCATCTCTAAGGACAAGTCACGCCTCCACTTCGAGCGTCAGGCTCGAGCCTCGTCCGAGGTCGCGGCAGGCGCGAGCGACGGGGACCTTAGCGGCTCGCGCAGGCACCGTCAAGCGCG
>CAYHRW010000479.1:0-1720 GCA_964359105.1 uncultured bacterium | reverse complement strand
GCCCTAATCCGTCGGTAAGGTGAGTGGGCGGTCGCGCGAGGGTGTCGGGTCCGGTGAATCGGGCGGGGATGGTCTCGCTGGTCCATGGTTGAAGCGCTCGGAGAGCGTCGAGGTCGGGTGCGGCGACGGGTTCAGGGCGCGGCGAGAGGCGTGAAGACGGTTTGGTCCCGCGGGGTTCTGGGGGGTGGTGGGCTCGGGAGTGCGTCCCGGTTCAGGTCTCCGGGACGAGGCGCGCACGGGCGCCCACCAGCGCGGCGGTCCCCGGATGGACGCGGGACAGCAGCAGGATCAGGCGGCGCCCGTGGCGGACGATCCGTCCGGCGGCGTGGAAGAGCAGGAAGCGCAGCCGACGCGGCCGCAGCGATTGCCAGTCCTCGGGCAGCGCCAGGCGCTTGAGCGCGGAGATCAGGTTGGCGGTCAGCACCACCAGTTGCCACCACGCGGCATTGGCGCCGAAGCGGTAGCTGGGCAGCACCCCGCCGCCCAGCTCGTTCTTGAGCACGTCGTGGGCGAGCTCGACCGTGCCGCAGCGCTCGTGCGACCAGCGCAGCAGGCGCTCGCCGTCCCAGTCCCAGCGGTTGGTCACGGTGGCGTAGTAGCGCAGCGCACTGCCGTCGGCGAACAGCTCGCCCTGGCGCGGCCGCGCGCGAATCACCAGATAGCGGTCGGGCATCAGGTTCTTCTTCGTGCTGCCGTCGCTGGGCGTGAACTCCACCTCGGCCCACTCGCGATCGAGATGCACCAGCTCGGCGCCCTGCCACTGCCGGAACGGCTGCCACGCCGTCGCGGGCAGGGCCTCGATGCGGGCCTTGAGATCCGGGCTCAGATCGGCGCTGATCGCGAACGGGATGCGCTCGGCGCGCGCCCAGTTCAACACCGCGTGCTGATAGCCCGCCGAGTCGCTGCGCAGCGCGAACTCCGTCACCCCCAGCGCGCGCAGCTCCGCCACGCTCTGCTGCGCGATCTCCAGCACCCCGCACTGCGCCGGTACGTTGCCGTCCCGGAACTGACTCTTGACCCACAGCTCCTGCTCCGCCCACCACACCCCCAGCGGCTGGTAGCCGGTGCCGTCCTCGTACATCGGCAACGCGGTGCGCTTCGCCGAACAGATCTGGTTGGCATCGACATCCAGCGTCGCCCGCGGCTGCGGGGCGCGTTGCTGCACCGCCGCCAGCAGCTGCGTCTGCACCGCCGCCAGCCCCCGCAGTCCCGCGGAGTCGGCCGGGATGAACGCGGTGTGCGGCACCCGCGCGGCCACCGCGGCCTCGTCATGGAACCGGTTCAGGAACGTCCGCAGGGTCTCGGCGGCCGGCACCGCCGCGCGGCCCCACAGGCGCTGGAGTCCCGCGTCCGCCTGCAGCACCCGCACGTCGTCGATGCACTCGCCCCCGGCCGCCAGCAGCGCCACCAGGGTCTCGATGCAGGTGGCCTCGGAGTAGCCCCGCGCGCGCTGCTTGAACCCCAGGTGCTCGTACACCGCCTCGCGCAGCCCCAGGGTGCGGAACGCTTCGATGACCAGCGGCAGCCCGGCGTGGGCGGTCACCCGGGCGGGGTCCTCGACGACTCGGACTTGAAATGGCAGACGGCCAGAGCGTAGGTTCATCCGTGCACCTCGCTGGTGAAGAGTTGAGTTGAGTGCTCGCCTCTTCTCTAGCCGCTCTGACTGCGGCCAGCAAGGTGCTTCTGCTTGCCCCGTGCACTTCTTACCCGGGAATCAGGG
>CAYHRW010000478.1:0-1726 GCA_964359105.1 uncultured bacterium | reverse complement strand
GACGTGCAGGTGCAGGTCGAGGGCGAGCGCGCGCCGCTCTACTTCCGGCCCGGCTACTCGCCGTTCGTGAGCGACGACGACCGCTGGTACTTCCAGGCGTTCCGCGGCCGCAACTACGCGCTGCGGATCCACAACCGCACCGGTCGCAGGGTGGGCGTGCTGATCGCGGTGGACGGGCTCAACGTGGTGAACGGCGAGCGCTCGAGCCTCGCCCGCACCGAGCCGATGTACGTGCTCGACCCGTACGAGAGCGCGGTCATCCGCGGCTGGCGGACCTCGCTCGACGACGTGCGCCGGTTCGTGTTCGTGGACGAGGAGCGCTCCTACGCCGAGCGCACCGGCCAGGCCAACCGCGACATGGGCTGGATCCGCGTGCTGGCCTTCAGCGAGGCCGGGCAGCGCATCCGGCCGTTCCTCTACAACCAGCCCGAGCGCGGCCCCTACCGCGATGACCGGGTGGGCGAGCGCGACGAGCTGGGCGGGGCGCGCGAGGAGAAGAGCGCTCCCGCGCCGGTTCCGCAGTCCGCGGTGCCCGCGCCCGGCGCGGCGCAGGACGAGGCGCGAGCGCGCAAGCAGGGCGAGGCGCCCAGGACGATGCTCGACGGCATGGCGCCCCGGGCGGAGTCCGTCCCCGGCACGGGCTGGGGCGACCGCCGGCGCGACCCGGTGCAGGAGACCTGGTTCGTGGCCGCCTCGCGGCCGAGAGACCACCTGGTGTTCCGCTACGAGTACGAGAGTGGCCTGCGGGCGCTGGGCATCGAGCCGTACCGCGACCGGCTGTGGGAGCGCGAGCACGGCCAGCTGGGATTCGCCCGTCCGCCGAAGTGGTGAGCGTGGTCCGGGACGAGCGGCCCGCCCTCGCAGCAGGGCGGGCCGCTTGCGTTGGTCCCGGAGACTCGCCAGCCGCCTATCCCGCGTCCGCGAGCCGGGCCGAGCGCACCTCGGGCAGCGAGGCGATCTGCTCGCCCATCGAGATCCCGCTCATGTAGGCGCCCTCGACCCCGGGGTCCGAGGCGAACGCGTCGCCGATCAGCGCGACGCGGGCGCGGGGCCCCCGCACCGATGGGTCGCGCGACTCGAACACGACCGGGCCGCCGAGGATGTGCTCGCGCCGCACCCGGGCGTCCTCCCAGACGTGCTCCTGCGTCCACGCCGGACGCGCCGCCCACGGGCCCATCAGCTCGCCCGCCTCCCACAGCAGCTCGCGCCGCCACTCCTCGGGCGGGCGGCCGACGACCTCGCGCGAGAAGCGCTCGCGCGCCTGGTAGACCATGATGCGATCGCACGGCGCCGGCCGCTTGCTCGAGTCGTTCGAGATGGTGTGGAGCATGATGCTCTCGAGCGGGTACCAGATGTCGAAGCCCGGATCGGGCGCCTCCGGGCCGTAGCCCGCGATTACCGTGAGCGCCGGCAGCACCGGGAGGGAGTGCAGCGCCGCGAGCCCCGCCGCGGCGCCCGGCCAGTCGCGCACCAGCGGCTCGGCCAGCGCGCGGCTCTGGCTGTGGGCGCACGCCAGCACCAGGAACCCGGCCTCCATCGCGCCGCCGTCGCGCAGCCGGACCACCACGGACCCGTCGCGCTCGGCGAGCGCCGCCACGTCGTGCCCGAGGCGAACGTCCACCTCGCGCGCCAGGAACTTCGGGAAGGCGCTCACGCCCTCGACGCGCGCCAGGCGGCGGCGCCCGGGGCGGAAGAAGTCGGGATTGCAGGCGAGCCGCACCCCGCG
>CAYHRW010000477.1:0-1736 GCA_964359105.1 uncultured bacterium | reverse complement strand
GCACCTCCATCATGAGCGCTTCGCTGAAGCCGTTGAGCCCGAACTTGCTGGCGTTGTAGGCTGCGCCGTTCGGGAACGGGTTCTTCCCGGCCAGGGACGAGATGTTGAAGATGTAGCCGCCGCCGCGCTGCCTCATGAGCGGGATGGCCTCACGGCAGCAGTAGAACACGCCGTTCAGGTTGGTCTCGATCACCGCCCGCCAGTCCTCGGGGGACGTCTCCGCGACCGGGGCGAACAGGCCGATCCCGGCGTTGTTGATCAGGATGTCCACCCCGCCCGCCCGCTCCCGCACCTCGCGGAACAACCGCTGCACCTGGGCGTGGTCGCGCACGTCGCAGGCGAGGCCGAGGCTGCGGCTGCCGACCTCGTCGGCAGCCCGCTCCGCGTCCGCGGCGCGCCGCGCGGTGAGCGCCACCGTCGCGCCCTCGGCCGCCAGCGCTTCCACGATGCCGCGCCCGATCCCGCGGTTGCCGCCGGTCACCACCGCGACCTTGCCGTCGAGGAACCCCATCGCTCCCTCCTTCACCGCTGCGTGTCTTCAGACGCCGGGAACGGCTCAGGCATCGCCGGGGTCCAGGGTGAGCACTTCCTCGCCGGCGCCGCGCTCGAGCCCATCGGTGCATCGGATGCGCACCAGCGTGCCGGGGGAGAAGCCCCTTTCGGAGCCGGTCAGGTGCGCGGCCAGCCTGCCGAGCAGGGGCATGTGGCTCACCAGCAGCACCTGCCCGCCGGTGACGCACTCGCGCGCCAGCGCTTCCAGCACGTCCGCGGGTCTGGCGTCGGGCTCGAGCTCGCGCAACGTCTCGATCCGGACCGGCGCTCCGGCCGCCCCGCACACGATGCGCGCCGTGTCCACCGCGCGCCTGAGGGGGCTCGTGAACGCCCGGTCCGGCTGCCAGCCGGTGCGGGCCAGGTGCGCCGCGAGCTGCGCGACGTCCTGCTCGCCGCCGGGCGAGAGCGGGCGTTCCCGGTCTCCTCCCGGCGAGGCAGGGAGGGCCAGCCCGTGGCGCAGCAGCTCAAGCACGATCGCCATGCGGCAAGGCTCGGGGGACCGCCACCCTGATGTCAAGCGGGAGCCGGCCGCGCTGCCTCACCTCCATCACCCGATCCCGGAGGCGTCCCCGTCCGCGGGCGCGCGCCGACACGTCGTCCGGGGACGAGGCTCGTGTAGTGACAGTGAACCGCAGCCGCGGAAAAGGCGGGTCCGCGGCCGCATGACCGTTGACACGGGGCGTGCCGGCTGAGGACAATACGTGCGGCGCATGTGGTCCGCCTCGCGCCGTTCGCCCTCCCGACGGTCGCGAGTGCAGGGAGGGGCCTTCTCCACCCGCTCGGCCGAGCTCGAAGGAGAACCCCACATGGCCCCCATGCGGAGCCTTACCATCGCCGTTCTGTCCCTGGCGCTCGCCGGTGCGGGCGCCACCGCTTTCGCCACCACGCTCGACACGCCCACGGTGATGGTCACCCGCGCGAGCCGCACGAGCATCCACCTCGACGTGCAGGCCGGCGCGAGCGGCGCGCCGGGCGGGTTCTCGGTCGAGTGGATGACGCAGGCGGACTACGTCCGGCTGGGCGGATGGCCCACCGACCCCTACGACCCGTCGCTCTACGTCTGCGACTTCGACGGCGTGCCCACGCTCAACGTCACGCCGGGGGTGACCAGCTTCCAGCTCACACCCGGGCAGACGGCGGACGTCGAGATGGGAGACATCTTCGACGAGACCGGCCTCTACGCG
>CAYHRW010000476.1:0-1741 GCA_964359105.1 uncultured bacterium | reverse complement strand
GATCTCAGGCACCCGCCGGCGGATCGCGACGGGCAGCTCGCGGGCGTGGTGTGGATGGAGGGACTCGGCTCGCTGCGCGAGAAGGCCGCGCGGTTGTCCGCGCTCGCGGCGTGGCTGGCGCAGCGGCTCGCGCCCGGCGCGGCGGCGGCCGCGGAGCGCGCGGCACTCCTGTGCAAGACCGACCTGCTCTCCGAGATGATCGGCAGCGGCAAGGAATACGCGAGCCTCGAGGGCGTGATGGGCGGGCACTACGCGCGACGCGCGGGCGAGCCCGAGGCCGTCGCAGTGGCGATCGCCGAGCACTACCGCCCGCGCGGCCCGGCCGACGCTCCGCCGGCGACCGACGCCGGTGTCGTGCTCGCGCTTGCCGACAAGCTCGACCACGTGGCGGGCGCGTTCGTGGCCGGTAAGCTGCCGAGCGGGAGCGAGGACCCCTACGGCGTGCGCCGTGCCGGAAACGGCGTGGTGCGCATCCTGCTCGAGCAGGAGCGCCACCTCGACCTGCGAGACGCGACGATGGAGGCCACGCGCCCGTTCTTCGCCGCCGGCCCCGACTTGAAGCAGGCCGAGATCGTGAGGCAGCTCGGCGAGTTCTGGCGCGGCCGCGTCGAGGCGGCGCTCGAGGACCGTGGGCTGCGCTACGACGAGTGCGAGGCGGCGCTCGAGGCCCGCATCCTCGCGGACGGCCGCCCGCGCCCGGGCTGGAACGATCCACATGACGCGCTCAAGCGGGCGCAGGTGCTGAGCGCTTTCCGCAGCGATCGGCGCTTCGAGCCGCTCGTCATCCTCTTCAAGCGGGTGGCGAACATCCTCGCCAAAGCCACGGAGACCATCCCGCCCGCGCTCGACCGCGCGCGGCTCACCGAGAAGGTGGAGAAGGACCTGGCCGCGGCGCTCGACCGGGCGCGCGCCGCGTCAGAGCCGCTGTGGCAGAGGCGCGCCTACGGCGAGATCCTGCCGGCGCTGCTCTCGATGGAGGAGGCGATCCACGCCTTCTTCGACGGCGTGATGGTGAACGCCGAGGACATGCCCACGCGGCTCAACCGCCTGCGCCTGCTCACCGAGGTGCGCGAGCTGTTCGTGCGCGGCTGGGACCTCTCGAAGGTCGTGGTCGAGGGCGAGCGCGGGCAGTAGCCCGCCGCCGCGGGCGCCGGATCGGCCAGGGCGTCCCACCACCCACCCGCACCCGACTGTTGCGCGGACCCCGTGCCTGCGGTTAATGTCCCCGGCGCTCGTATCAGGCGGCCTGTGAGCCGGCCCGGGCACGCCCGCCGGCCGCAGGCGCAACCCGCTCGTTCCCGGGAGGAACCCATGACGCTGAAGGAGAAGGCCGAGATCATTGACGCCGACGGCCTGCGACGGATCGTGACGCGCATCGCGCACGAGGTCGTCGAGCGCAACAAGGGCGTCGAGGACCTCGTGCTGGTCGGCATCCGCCGCCGCGGCGTGCCCCTCGCCAAGCGCATGGCCGAGAAGATCCAGGAGTTCGAGGGCAAGTCCCCGAGCGAGGGCAGCCTCGACATCACCCTCTACCGCGACGACCTCTCCACCGTCGCCCACCAGCCGGTCGTGAACGCCAGCGAGATTCCCGTGGACATCAACGGCAAGATCGTCGTGCTGGTGGATGACGTGCTCTACACCGGGCGCACCGTGCGCGCCGCCATGGACGCGCTCATAGACTTCGGGCGCCCGCGCTCCATCCAGCTCGCCGTGGTCATTGACCGCGGCCACCGCGAGCTTC
>CAYHRW010000475.1:0-1745 GCA_964359105.1 uncultured bacterium | reverse complement strand
CCCCGCATCGTGCGGCGCACTTGTTCCGGGTTCCGCAGCGCCTCCAGGCCGTACTCGGCATGGAGCCGTTCCAGGTCGGCGCGGGCCTGGTGCAGTTGGGCGTCGAGCTTGGCGCGCACGGGATTGGGCACCTCCCGCTGGGCATCGGCCGCCTCCACCTCGTAGGTCACGAGCGCGTCCAGGGCGTACTCCTCGCGCAGGTACTTGAAGAAGTTCTCCTGCCGCCAGCGCGCGAACATGCGGTACGCCACCTCGATGGCCGACAGATCGCGACGCGACGTCACGATCTGCGTCTGATGGCCGTCATCCGCCAGCCGGGTCACCTGGCGCAGCCGTAACCCCGATCGTAGGCGCACCCCCTGATCGGCCAGGAGATAACGCAGCGCCTTCCCGTCGATGGTGGCCTCGTGTACGTCGAAGTGTTTCCGGGCCACGCGGCGGCATCGTCCCTTGCGGTAGGTGAGGACGTCGAAGCCCTCCGCGATGAGTTTTTCGAAGAGCGCCGGGCTCCACCCCCCGCGATCGAAGACCACCGTAACGCGGCGCTCGCCCACCAGGACGCGCACCTCCTCCAGCAACGGGGGCAGGATCCCCACCAGGCCCTGGTTGGCCTCGGTCGGCACCACAAAAAGCGGATCCCCTCCGGCGTCGTTGACCCAGTAGTCTGTCGTACCCGGCATAGAGATGCGCATGCGCGCCACGTGCGCCTTGGGAATGACCCGCTTGCCATGATACACCCGCACGTGCCCGTCCACGTACAGGAAGCCCATCGCCTGTCCCCGCTCTGCGACCCGCCGCTCCGCCAGGGCGCGACCGAACTGCGCCGCCCGCCCGAAGGCCGCCAGGCGCGTAAGCTTCCGGCGCAGCGTCTTCATCTCGGGAGCCCGGTCGAGGCCTAACAGCCGCCCCAGTTGCCACGGAGGGTGCTCCTTGAGGCCCTCCGGCCTCCGGATCCGGAGCAGGGCCATCAGGAGCAGCGTGACCATAGTCGTTCGCAAGCCGAAGAACGCCGGACCCAGGCTGCCATAGATCTCGCGCGCCACGTCGATCACTCCGCTCCCGACCAGGGCCGGGAGGGCGAGCAGCACCCCTGCGCCGGGCACCTGGGTGCCTGGTCCGAAGACCGGCACGGCATCGTCCAGCAGTCCCAGGCAGGCCAGCATCCGATCCAAGGTCCGGTCGGCGGGGTCGCGATGCAGCGTCACGGGAAGGACATCGTCGTAGTCCACCGTGCTGGCGGACACTTTTGGGTCCGCAGACGAGTCGCCCGGCGTGGTACCCGGATCCCCGGGATCCGTGGCGCCGGACGCCTCTTCCCGCGCTTTCCCGGCCTCCACCGATCCTGCTTCCGTCATCGGATCGGACATTTTTGGGTCCGCACCCGGGAAGGAGATCTCCAGCTGCTCTGCCCCCTTCTTCCAGCCCAGTCGCCGCAACGCCTTGCGGACGGCCTTCTCCGTGACTCCCAGCCGATGCCCAATCTCGCGGTTGGAGAAGCCCTCCGCCTTCCACCGCTCCACCTTGCGGTCGCGGGCGCGGCTCGTCCGGGGCCGGCCCCTGGGGTACCCGCGGTGACGACCGAGGGCGGCCAAGCCTCCCTCCTCCGCCCTCCGTTGGTTCCGCCGCACCGTGCGGACATCGCACCGGAAGGCCCGCGCCACTTCGGCCTGACGGGCCCATCCCTGGTTCACGAGGTTGACCATCGCGTACGCCTCGCCCAAGCGGTCGCCGACGGCATAGTGCGC
>CAYHRW010000474.1:0-1755 GCA_964359105.1 uncultured bacterium | reverse complement strand
GCGCCACCTTGCCAAGGTGGATGTCGCGGGTTCAAATCCCGTCTTCCGCTCCATCCTTCGCGTCGCGGGGCCGGCCGAGGCTCCCGCACCGCGGGCGCGGTCCCACGGTGCAGGTCGGCCGGCCCCGCGCCTTTCCCCGGAGGCGGACGTGCCCGACAGGTCCCGCCGTGGCGACCCCGAAGCGGTGCGGCGCGCAGTGGCCGACCTGATCCGCGCGCTGGGCCTCGATCCCGCCGTCGAGCCGGAGCTGGTCGAGACCCCGGCCCGCGTCGCCGGGCTCTACGCCGAGATCTTCGCCGGGCTCGACCCCGGCGCCGAGCCCGCGCTCGCCACCTTCCCGCGGCCCGCCGGCGACGGCGAGGACCTGGTGGTGGTGCGCGACCTGCCATTCCACTCGCTGTGCGTCCACCACTTCGTGCCGTTCTTCGGCCGCGCGCACGTGGCCTACCTGCCCGGCGAGCGCCTCCTCGGCATTAGCGGTGCCGCCCGCCTGCTCGAGTTCTACTCCCGCCGCCCGCAGTTGCAGGAGAGGCTCACCGCGCAGGTCGCCGACCACCTGGTGCGCGTGCTCGAGCCGCGCGGCGTGGCGGTGGTGCTCGAGGCCCGTCACCTGTGCATGGAGATGCGCGGCATCCGCAGGCGCGGGCGGGTCGAGACGCGCGCGACGCGCGGGCTGCTGAGCGCGCCCGAGTGGCGCGGCGTGCTCGACCCGGGCGGCCGTCGCTCGCGGTGAGCCGCACGTGCGCCCCGATGTGCTGGTGGTGGGCGCCGGGCCTGCCGGGGTCGCGGCGGCGCTGTGGGCGCGCTCGCTCGACCTCACGGCTCGGGTGATCGAGGGCGGACCGGCCCCCGGCGGGCAGCTCCATCGGCTCCACTTCCATCCGGCCAACCTCGCGGGCGTGCCCGAGGGCGACGGTGCGGCGATCGCCGCGGCGATGGCGCGCCAGCTCGCCGAGGCCGGCATCGCGGTGGAGTGCGGCGTCGAGGCCACCGCGCTGGAAGGCGAGCCGCTCGCCCCGCTCGTGCGCACCGCGCGTGGCGAGCGGCTCGAGGCCGGCGCGGTGCTGGCGGCCACCGGCATGCGCCGGCGCCGGCTCGAGGTGCCGGGCGAGCGCGAGCTCGAGGACCGTGGCGTGTCGACCTCGGCGACCCGCGACCGCGCGCGGTTCGCCGGTCGCGCGGTGGCGGTGGCGGGTGGCGGCGACGCCGCGTTCGAGAACGCGCTCATCCTGGCGGCGGCCGGCTGTCGCGTGACGCTCGTCGTGCGCGGGGCCGCGCGCGCGCGCGCCGAGTTCCGCGCGCGGGTGGCGGCGGAGCCACGCATCACCTGCCTCACCGGCACGCGCATCACCGCGGTGCTGGGCGAGGACCGCGTGCGCGCGCTCGCGCTCGGCGGCCCCGCCGGCGGTCGCACGCTCGAGGTCGAGGGCCTGGTCATCAAGGCGGGCTCGCTTCCCAACAGCGAGTGGCTCGCCGGCGCTCTGAGCCTCGATGCGGCCGGCTTCGTCCCGGTGGACGCCGGGCTCCGCACCGCGCACCCGCGCCTGTGGGCGGCCGGGGACCTCACGCGCCCGCGGCGTCCCAGCATCTCCTCCGCGCTGGGCCAGGCGGCGGCGGCCATGGCGGCGATCCGCGCGGCGCTTCGCGGGGAGTAGCCCGGCAGCGGACCGGCCGGGAACTGGACGGCCCGCGGTGCCGCGCGGATGCCGGCTGGCCGCCTGCGCGGGCGGCGCCGGCCGCGCCCCGGCCGCGTAC
>CAYHRW010000473.1:0-1763 GCA_964359105.1 uncultured bacterium | reverse complement strand
AGCGGCCGCATCCACGCGGTGGTGAACGGCGAGATCTACAACTACCAGGCGCTGCTCGATTCGCTGCGCGCGCGCGGCCACGAGGTCGAGCGCGGCCCCGACACCACCGTCGTGCCCCATCTCTACGAGGAGGACGGCGCGGACTTCCCGGTCCGACTCGACGGCATGTTCGCGGTGGCGCTGTGGGACGCCGAGCGCAGGCGGCTGGTGCTGGCGCGCGACCGCGCCGGCGAGAAGCCGCTCTTCTACACGGCCGGGCCCGGGAGATTCGCGTTCGCCTCGGAGCCCGGCGCGCTCGCCACGCTCCCCTGGGTGTCGCGCGAGCCCGCGGCGGGCGCGCTGGCCCGCTACCTGGCGCACGGGTTCTTCGCCGGCCGGGACTCGGCGTTCCGCGCCATCCACCAGCTCCCGCCCGCGCACGTGACGGAGGTGGTGGAGGGCGCCGAGCACCGCCGCAGCTACTGGCGAGCGTGGGATGCGCTCTCCTCGCGCTCGGTCGTGCCGGCACGCGCCGGTGACCTGGTCGCGCAGACCCGTGCCGAGCTGGAGGAGGCCGTGCGCTCGCGCATCCCCGGCGACGTGCCCTTCGGCGTGTTCCTCTCGGGCGGGGTGGACTCGGGGCTGGTGGCGACGCTCGCCGCGCGCTTCGGCAGGCGCTTCCCGGTCTTCAGCCTCAAGCTCGCCGACCGTGGCTACGACGAGACCGCCTTCGCGCGCGAGGTGGCGCGCAGGATCGGCGCCGAGTACCACGAGGAGGCGATGGACGCCGACGCCGGCGCCGAGGTGATCGAGACCTACGCGCAGGCGATGGACCAGCCGCTCGGCGACCCGAGCCTGCTCCCGACCTGGGCGCTGGCGCGGCTCGCCGCGCGCCACGTGCCGGTGGTCCTGACCGGCGAGGGCGGCGACGAGCTGTTCGCCGGCTACCCCACCTACCTCGGCCATCGCCACGCCGCGCTCGCCGCGCACCTGCCGGGCCCCATCGCCGACGGCGCGCTGGCGCTGGCGCGGCGGCTCCGGCCGAAGCACCACCACGTCACCATCGCGCACGTGATCGAGCGCTTCCTGGACGCGCGCCGCATGGACCCGCTCGAGCGCCATCTCGCGTGGTTCGGCACCGCGGCCGCCGCCGAGGCGCGCGCGCTACTCGCGCCCGACCTGCGCGCGCGGCTCGCGGACCACGAGGAGCTGGCGCACCTGCGCGACTTCGCTCAGCGCCTCGCCAGCGTGCCCGCCGGCGGCACCGCGCAGCGCCCCGAGCTGGTGGCGTGGCAGGTGCTCGACTTCGAGCTCTACCTGGGCGGCGGGCTGCTCTCCAAGGTGGACCGCTGCACCATGGCGCACAGCGTCGAGTCGCGCGCGCCGTTCCTGCGCCAGCGGCTGGTGGAGTTCGCGCTCGCGCTGCCCGATTCCGCGAAGCTGCGCGGCGGCGCCGGCAAGTGGGCTCTGAAGCAGGCCGCGAAGGGCCTGCTGCCCGACGCGATCCTCGCGCGCCGCAAGCAGGGGTTCTCGCCGCCGTTCTCCGCGTGGGCGCGCGGGCCCTTGCGCGCGCTGGTGAGCGAGCGGCTCTCGGAGGAACGCATCCGCAAAGCCGGCGTGCTCGATCCCGCCACGACCGCACGCGTGCTCGACGACCACGTCAGCGGCCGCGCCGAGCGCGGGCGCACGCTGTGGGCGATCCTGAGCCTCCAGATGTGGGCCGAGCGCTGGGTGGCGGCGGCGAACGTCGAGCCGGTCGCGCCGGCGCGGGAGAACGAGCGGGC
>CAYHRW010000472.1:0-1773 GCA_964359105.1 uncultured bacterium | reverse complement strand
CGCGTCGGTGCCGCCGCTGGTGCCGCTCGCGCTCGCGCTGGCGGGCGCGGCGTTGGCGTGGGGGCCGCGGCGCCGCGCGGCGCCCCGCGGTGGCGCGGCAGCCGCGCCGGGAGCGCGCAGGCTCGGACTCGCGTGGGCGCTGCTGGGCGCGGTCCCGGTGATCGCGGTGGCGCCGATCTGGAGTGCGTACTACTACCTGTTCGCGCTGTGCGGGCTCGGCATCCTGGCCGGCGCGTGGCTGGCGCGCGCGCCACGCTGGAGCGCGCTGCTCGCGGTGGCGCTGCTGGCGTGGGGCTCGCACAATGCCCGCACGCTCGACGAGTTCATCACCGCTCCGGGCGCGTGGACCCGCGAGTCGCACGTCAACCGCTTCTACGTCGAGCGCGCGACCGGCTTCGTGGGGCAGTACGTCGCGCAGCTCAAGGCACTCCACCCGGCGTTTCCGCCGCGCAGCACGCTGTTCTTCTCCGGTGTGCCCGCCTTCATCGGCTTCCAGACCGCGGATGGCCCGCTGGTGCGCTGGGCCTGGCGCGACTCCAGCCTGCGCTCGTACTACCCGGCAGCATTCACGCTGGAACGGTACCGCCGTGGCCCGTCCTTCTTCTTCGACGTCAAGGACGATTCGATTCGCGAGATGCCGCGCGGCCCGCGCCTGATGCTCGAGTTGGCGTTCCACTCGCTCCTTAACGACGGGCCGGCGACGGCCCGCGACGCGCGTGTCGTCGCGCTCGAAATGGATTCCCTGGACGTGTCCACGAACTACTGGCGGGCGTGGGTGGAATGGGCGCTCGGCCGGCGCGACGAGGCACGCACATACCTGTCGAGGGCGCGCATGAAGCTGCAGGCCGGGGAAGCTCCGGAAACCCCAGGGGCCCTGCGGCTCGTGGCGGCGGGGGACACGGCGCAGGCACTGCGTCGCATGACCGTGGCGGTGAACCGGCGTCCATTCGATCCCGGGGCCCACGCCCTGCTCGCCGACCTGCTCATCAACTCTCCCGCGACCATGGAGGCGGCGGCCGTGGAAGCGTACGCGGCGCGGGTGCTGGCGCCCCGGCACGCGCACAACTGGTGGCGCTGGGGATACGTGCAGGCGCGGTTCGATCGTTTCGACCAGGCCGTGCTCTCGCTCGAGAGGTACTTCGCTCTGGGCGGGAGCGACGCGGAGTCCCAGGCCGACGCGCAGGCGCTGCTCGCCCAGCTGCGCCGCACTCTGCCGGGCGGCGAGCTGGCGCAGGCCGCGCTCAGGGAGCGACTCGCCGGCGGAGGCTGGCGGCGCTGAGCGGCGCGGTCACGCTGGCGGCGCGGCCGCGGTTGACAGCAGCGCGGGCGGCGCCGAGCCACATGGCCCGCGGTTGACGCGGGCTCCCGGGCTGTTGTAGAAACTCGGGTCTGCGCAAGAGGTGGGGCTGTAGCTCAGTTGGGAGAGCGCTTGACTGGCAGTCAAGAGGTCGACGGTTCGATCCCGTTCAGCTCCACCACTCCCTGAGACGCCGCACGAACGCCCGCCGGCATCACGCTGGCGGGCTTGACGTTTACCGACCGGAGGCGTGCGCGCTGTCGCCCGGTGCCCGCCCCTCTCGCAGCAGCGCCTCGAGCGCCTCACGCGTCCCGGGCGCGAACCAGTCCACCTCGCCGGCCTGGGCCACCGCGATGCGGCCCGCCGGGTCCAGCACGTAGGTGTAGGGGATGCTCGGGCAGGGGAGCGCGCGCCTCAGCTCGCCGCGCCCGTCGAGCAGCACGTCGAGCTTGAGGCGGCGCCGGGCGACGAAGCGC
>CAYHRW010000471.1:0-1779 GCA_964359105.1 uncultured bacterium | reverse complement strand
TGGGGGAACGGCTCGAGCTGCCGCTCGCCGACGCGCGCGACCTCTACTTCACGCTGCTGCTCAAGGACGCCGGCGGCCCGGGCGCCGGGACCGCGCTGCTGGCGCGGCTGGGGGGCGACGACCGGCGCGCGCGCCGCGACCTGCGCCGCGCCGACTGGGCCTGCGACCTGCAGGCGCTGCACTGGGCCTTCCGCCACACGCCGGTGCGCGCGCCGTGGCTCTCCCGCGCGCGCCGCGTCGCGGCCCTGGTCCCGGCGGGGCGCTCGCTGCTCGCGGAGTGGTTCGCGGCTCGCGGCGCGGCCGCGGCACGGCTGGCCGAGTCGCTCGGCTTCGGGCCGCGCGTGGCGCAGGCGCTGCGCGCGCTCGACGAGCACTGGGACGGCAGCGGCGAGCCGCGCGAGCTGCGCGGCGACGCGATCCCGGTGGCCGCGCGCATCGCGGGGCTCGCGCAGGCGCTCGACGCGCTCGCGTGCGCGCTCGGGCCGGCGCGCGCGCTCGAGGTCGTGCGCGGTGAGCGCGCGCGCTGGTTCGACCCGGCCGCGCTGGAGGCGTGCGCCGGCCTCGGGGACCTGCTGGAGCGGCTGCGGCTGCTCGAGGAGGACGCGCTCCAGGCCGAGGTGGCCGCGGCCGAGCCGGGCGGCGCCGCGCTGCTCGCGGGCCCGGTGTGCTTCGACCGCGTGGCCGAGGCGTACGCCGCGGTGTTCGACGACGCCGCCCCCGCGCGCGCCGGGCGCACCGCGTGCGTCGCCGAGCTGGCCGCCGCGATCGCGGCGGGCCTGGACTGGGGCGCCGCCGCGACCGCGACGCTCCGGCGCGTGGCGTGGCTGCACGACATCGGGATCCTGTCGGTGCCGAACCGCATCCTGGAGTCGCGCCATCCCCTCACGGCCGACGACTGGGAAGTGGTGAGGCTCCATCCCTGGTACTCGCGCCGCATCCTCGAGCGCGTGCCGGGCTTCGAGCGGATCGCGGCGGCCGCGGCGGCGCACCACGAGCGGCTCGACGGCCGCGGCTACCCGCAGGGGCTGCGCGGCGGGCAGGTGCCGCAGGTGGCGCGTGTGCTGGCGGTGGCCGACATCTACGAGGCGCTCACCGCGGCGCGCCCGTTCCGCGCCGCGCTCGCGCCACGCGAAGCGCTCGCGCTCATGCGTCGCGACCGCGGCATCGGCCTGGCGAGCGACTGCGTGGACGCGCTCGCCGCGGCGGTCGAGTCCGGCGCGGTCCCGGCCACCCGCTCCGGCCGCCGCGCGGCGTAGCGGCACGGCGCAGCGGCGCGCCGGCGCCGCGGCTCAGGCCGCCGGCACCTCGCGCACCAGGGCGCGCGCGGCTTCCTTGCTCAGCGCGCCGCGCGGCAGCTCGAGCACCTCGAGCGTGCGCACGTGCGCGCCGAGCCGGAACGTCACACGATCGCCGGGGCGCGCCACATGGCCCGGCTTCGCCCGCGCGCCATTCAGGAGCGCGTGGCCGGCGTGGATCGCGGCGGTCGCCTGCGAGCGGCTCTTGAACAGCCGCAGCTCGAAGAGGAGCACGTCGAAGCGCATGGTGCCCGGAGTGTAGTCCTTCCGCTCTCCGGCCTCACGGCAGGAAGTAGAACGCGATCCCCAGGATCAGGTAGACCGCGAGCAGCAGGGCGCCCTCCAGCCAGTTGGTCTCGCCGTCCTGCGCCACCAGGTTCACCACCCCGACGGCGATCGCCACCGCCAGCACCTCGAAGGGCGTGAACAGCAGGTCCATCGGTCCGTGGGCGAAGGCGTACGAGAGGAACACCAGCACCGGCGC
>CAYHRW010000470.1:0-1789 GCA_964359105.1 uncultured bacterium | reverse complement strand
AGCATGCCGAAGATCATCGCCAGCGTGGTCATCACGATGGGGCGCAGCCGGAGCTGCCCGGCGTCCACCAGCGCCGCGTGGCGGTCGCTGCCGCGTCTGCGCGCCTGGTTGGCGAAGTCCACGAGCAGGATCGCGTTCTTGGTCACCAGCCCCATCAGCATGATGATGCCGATCATGCTCATGATGTTGAACGTGCCGCGCGTGAGCGCGAGCGCCAGCGTCACGCCGAACAGCGAGAGCGGCAGCGAGAGCATGATGGCGAGCGGCTGGGTGAAGCTGCCGAACTGGGACGCCAGGATCAGGTAGATGAACACGATGGCGATCAGCAGCGACTCGCTCATGTAGCCCACGGTCTCGGCGAAGTCCTGCTGCTCGCCGCCGAAGTCGAAGCGATAGCCGGGCGGGAGCTGGAGCCGGTCGAGCCGCGCCCGGACCCCGCTCACGACCTCCGAGAGCGGCCGGCCCTGGTAGTTGCCCTCGATGGTGGCGACGCGCTCGAGGTTGCGGCGGTCGATCTGGTCGGGAGCTCCGCCGCGCCGGACGCGGGCGACCTGGCCGAGCGGCAGCGTCACCGCCGCCCCGGTGCGCGGGTCCACCTGCGCGGTGGCGACGGGGATGCGCTGGAGGTCGGCCAGCGAGGTGCGGTACTCGGGCGCGAGCCGCACCACGACGTCGTGCGCGAGCCCGGTCTCGTCCTCCCAGTCGCCGGCCTTCTCCCCGGCGAGCACCGGCCGCAGCACGTTCGCGACCTGGCCCACCGAGAGGCCGACGTCGGCGGCGAGGTCGCGGTCCACGCTCACCACCCACTCGGGCTTGCGCGCCTCGAGCGAGGACTTGAGCTCGACCAGCCCGGGCACGTCGCGGACCGCGGCCAGCGCCTGCGCGGAGAGCTGCTGGAGCCGCGCGAGGTCGGGGCCCTGCAGGTTGAGCAGGATCGGGGCGAAGCCGCCGCCGAACATGCCGAGCTGCATCACGCGGGCGGTCGCCCCCTGGAAGCGCGGCAGCACCTCGCGGATCGCGGTCTCGAACTCCTGCTGCGAGAGCTTCCGCTCGTGCCGCGGCTTGAGCTTCACGAAGATGAGCCCGCGGCTCACCGAGTTGTTGTGCTGCGCGCCGCCGATGGTGGTGTAGGTGTAGTCCACCTCGGGCCGGCCGCGCAGGTACCGGACCACCTCGAGCGCCTTGTGCGAGGTGTAATCGAGCGACGAACCCACCGGCGTCTCGACGCCGACCCCGGTCTCCTCGTCGTCGGACCTGGGCATGAACTGCCCGCCCACCAGCCCCACCGCGGGCAGCGCGAGCGCGGCCACGAACGAAGCCGCCGCGATCCCCATGGTGAGCCCGCGGTGGCGCAGCGCCCACGTGATGAGCCCGCGGTAGCGCCGGCCCAGCCCGGCGAAGCCGTCGTTGAACCGCGCGAGCAGCCGGCCGACCGGTCCGTGGTGCTCGCGCCCCTCGGCGTCCGGGTCGTACCAGCGCGACGACAGCATCGGGTCGAGCGTGAACGAGACGAACAGCGACACCAGCACCGCGAAGGTCACGGTGATGCCGAACGCGTAGAAGAAGCGCCCGACGATACCGCCCATGAACGCCACCGGCACGAACACCGCGACGATCGAGAGCGTGGTCGCGAGCACGGCGAAGCCGATCTCGCTGGTGCCGTTGCGCGCCGCGGTGAAGTGATCCTCGCCGCGCTCGAGGTGGCGCACGATGTTCTCGCGCACCACGATCGCGTCGTCGATCAGGATGCCGATGACGAGCGACAGCGCCATCAGCGTCATCATGTTGA
>CAYHRW010000469.1:0-1790 GCA_964359105.1 uncultured bacterium | reverse complement strand
TGGTGGCCTCCGCGTGCGCGAAGCCGCTCGCCGGCCTCCAGCCGCCGTTCACCGTAGTGCCGGGCGGTGCCGCGGCCGACCGCGCCGCCTACCCGACGTGGGCGGACCGCGTGAACGAGCGACCGCCCGACCAGACCTACCTCGGCCTCGACCTGCCGCCGCCGCCCGCCGGGAGCGCGCCCGCCGCGGCCGCACCGGCGGCGGCCGAGCCCGAGCTGTGGCAGCTCCATCGCACCTACATCCTCGCGCCGGTGCGCGGCGGGCTCGTCATCGTGGACCAGCACGCGGCGCACGAGCGCATCCTCTACGAGGAGGCGCTCGCGCGCCTCGAGGGCGAGCGCGGCACCTCGCAGCAACTGCTCTTCCCGGCGCTCGTGGACCTGACCAACGATCAGTTCGAGCTGCTGCTCGAGCTGGGGCCCAACCTGCGGCAGCTGGGCTGGGACCTCTCGCTGCTGGGCCCGCCCACGGTGGTGATCCAGGGCGTGCCCTCGGGGCTCAGGCACGAGCGCCCGGGCCAGCTGCTCCAGGACGTGCTCGACGGCATGAACGAGGGAAGCGGGCGCGCCGCGCACGAGGACCTGGCGCACCGGCTCGCCAGCTCCTGGGCATGCCACGCCGCCACCCGCGCCGGCGATCCGCTGACGCAGGAGGAGATGCGCGCGCTGGTGGACCGCCTGTTCGCCACCTCGCGCCCGCACGGCGACCCGCACGGGCGCACCACCTTCGTGAGGCTCGAGCTCGACGAGCTCCACCGCCGCTTCGGCCGCACGTGAGCCGCGCGCCGCTCGTGGTGGCGGTGGTCGGCGCCACCGCCACCGGCAAGACCGATCTCGCCGGGGCGCTGGCCGCGCGGCTCGACGCCGAGATCGTGTGCGCCGACTCGCGCCAGGTCTTCCGCGAGCTCGAGATCGGCACCGGCAAGCCCGCGCCCGGCCAGCGCGCGCAGCGGCCCCACCATCTGTTCGACGCGCTCGGTCTCGGCGATCGCGCCAGCGCCGGCTGGTACGCGCGCGCCGCGCGCGCGGCCTGCGCCGCGATCCACGCGCGCGGCCGCCTGCCGGTGCTGGTGGGCGGCTCGGGGCTCTACCTGGCCGCCGCGCGCAGCGGGCTCGCCGACGAGCCGCCGCACGATCCCGCGCTGCGCGAGCGGCTCAAGGTCGAGGCTGCGTCCTGCGGCCCCGAGGCGCTCCACCATCGGCTCGCGCTCTCCGATCCCGAGGCCGCCGCGCGCCTGAAGCCGCGCGACACCCAGCGGATCACGCGCGCGCTCGAGGTGCTCGAGGCGAGCGGCCGGCCGCTCTCGTGGTGGCTCGCCCGCCCGCGTGGTCCGGCGGTGGCGGGGGAGTGGCGGGTGTTCGAGCTCACCGCCGCGCCCGACGCGCTGGCCGGGCGGATCGCGCGGCGCACGCGCTGGATGTTCGACTCCGGCCTGGTCGAGGAGACCCGCGCGCTGCTCGCAGCCGGCCATGAGGTCGCGCTCGCCGCTCTGCGCGCGGTGGGCTATGACGAGGCGATGGAGCTGAACGCAGGACGGATGACGCGCCGGGAAGCCGAGGAGCGCACCAGCCTGCGCACCCGCCAGCTCGCCAAGCGCCAGCGCACCTGGTTCCGCCACCAGGTCGAGGCGGTGCGCCTGCCGGCCGACACGGCGGACGTCGAGGGCTGGACGCGTGCCGTCCTCGCCGGGCTACGCGCGTGAGCCGCGCGCCGCGCATCGGGGTCCTCGCGCTCGCCGGGGGCGCTGAAGCCCGCGCCAGCCGCGGCCGCGACGCGTATGCGCCGATCCC
>CAYHRW010000468.1:1420-1792 GCA_964359105.1 uncultured bacterium | reverse complement strand
GCAGCAGACGCCGGCACAGCAGCAGCCGTCGGCCCCGGCGCCGGGAGCCGCGCCCGTATCGACCGGGACGGTGTCCGTGCTCATCAGCGTCACGCCGGCGAACGCGGACGTCACGCTTGACGGCCGTCGCATCAGCGCGCGAGGCATGCAGACCGTGAACCCCGGGCCACACACCCTGAACGCGAGCGCAACCGATTGCCAGGCGGGGAGTCAGTCGTTCACGGTCGCGGCGGGCGAGACCGGCAAGCGCGTCGTCCTTCAGCTCACGTGCACGGGCCAGCCGTGATGCGGAGCCTCGCCGTCGCCCTGTCCATCCTGGCTGTGGTCCCGGTCGCTCTCCGGGCCCAGACGGAAGACCAGCTGCGCCGCGCG
>CAYHRW010000468.1:0-1410 GCA_964359105.1 uncultured bacterium | reverse complement strand
GATTGCCAGGCGGGGAGTCAGTCGTTCACCGTCGCGGCGGGCGAGACCGGCAAGCGCGTCGTCCTGCAACTCACGTGCACCAGCCAGCCATGAGACGGCTCGCCCTCGCACTGGCCCTTGTGGCCGCGGTGCCGGCTTCGCTCCGGGCCCAGACCGAAGATCAGCTGCGCCGCGCGATCCGCCTGTACGAGGGGCTCGAGGTCGAACGCGCGCGCGACGTCTTCCTGCAGGTCATATCGCCGGCGTCGCCCCTGGCCGTCACCGAAGCGCAGCGCGTCACCGCCTACAAGTATCTCGGCGCGAGCTACGCCACCCTCGGCCAGCAGGACTCGGCCATCACCTACTTCGTGGCGGCCCTCCAGCGTGACCCGCTCACCGACCTCGACCCCCGGTCGTTCGCCGAGACCGAGCGCAGCGTTTTCAACACCGCGAAGCAACGGATCTTCAGGGTCGGCCTGCGGCCGCTCCCGGCGCGCGACACGCTCGATCCGCGCACCGAGCGCATCAACTTCGGGATCGCGACGACGCACCAGGGCTCGGTTCTGCTCGAGCTGTCCAATACGGAAGTCGAGCAGCGCTTCACGCTGTTCGAGGGCGAGGTGGACGGCCTGCGCGACATCCCGTTCAACGGGATCATTCCGCGCGTCGGCCTGATCCCGCCCGGCACCTATGAGCTGGTGATCGTCGGCCGCAGCACGCTCGATTCCACCCGTCGCGACTCGACCAGCGCCCTGGTCGAGATCCTGCAGGATTTCGAGGCGCTCGAAGACACGCTCGCCAGCTTCAACGAGGAACGCGACCTGCTCCCCGAGCGCGCGCCGTCCTCGAGCGCCGTGCGGGATCTGCTGCGCGGGTTCGGCATCGGCGGCGCGGCGATCGTCAGCTCGAAGTTCGTCGGCCGCACCGCCCTCGGCGAGAGGGGGGTGCTCGCGGCATCAGTCGCGCTGATCGGCGCGGGCGCGGGGGTGTACGCGTATCTGCACCGCCGCTCGAACCCGGAGCTGCCCGAGAACATCGCCGAGAACGCGCGGCGCCGGCAGCAGCGCGCGGCGACCAACGCGGCGCTCATGCAACGCAACGCCGACCGGATCGCGCGCACCAAGCTCCTCATCCGGGCGCTGACGGCCGCGCAATGATGGCGCGCGGCACCGGCCTCCTCGTCCTGCTGCTCGCCGCTGCGGCCTGCCGCGAGCGGCCGGCGGCCCAGCAGCAGGCGGCCCAGGCCCCACCGCAGGCCCCGGCGCTCGACACCGCGCCCGCCGTCCCCGAGGAGCCGCGGCCGAGCCTCGCATGGCTCGCGGTTTCGCCGGGCGTCGCCACCTTCGATGCGGTCGGTGACACGGCGCGGCTCTCGACCGCCGTCGCAGCGCAGTGCCAGAGCGCGAACTACGCGGTCGCGGCCGTCGAGCC
>CAYHRW010000467.1:0-1795 GCA_964359105.1 uncultured bacterium | reverse complement strand
AACGCCGAGGTCGCGCGCGAGATGGCGGCGGGCGGCGACTACCTGGTGCCCCACCTCGCGGGCATGCCCTACCTCGACAAGCCGCCCGGGCTGTTCTGGGCGGCGGCGCTCTCGATCCGCGCGCTCGGCAACACCCCGCGCGCCGCGCGTGTGCCGTCGGCGGTCGCCTCCGCGCTCACGCTGTGGCTGGTCGCGCGGCTGGCGCTGCGCCGGCGCGGCGCGGGCTTCGCGCTCACCGCGTGCGCGCTGCTCTTCACCGCGCCGCTCTTCGCCGTGCTCTCGGCCTACGTCATCTTCGACATGCCGCTCGCGCTGTGCGTGACCGCGGTGTGGGTGGGGCTCGCCGGGGAGCTGGAATCGGGCGCGAGCCCACGACGCCGGCTCCTGATGTTCGCCGCGGTCACCGCGGGCGTGCTCATCAAGGGCCCGGTGGTGCTGGCGTGGGTGGTGGGCGGGAGCCTGGGCGCGGCGCTGCTGCTCCGCTCGCGCGCGCCGCTCCGGTGGCTGGCGTGGTGGCCGGGCTGGGTGATGGTGTTCGCCGTCGCGGGCGGATGGTTCGCGCTCGCCACGCGGCGCTACCCCGAGTACCCGCGCTACGCGTTCCTCGAGGAGTCGCTCGAGCGCCTGACCACTGGCGCGTTCAAGCGCCAGCAGCCCGCGTGGTTCGTGCCCGTCGTGCTGATCGCCGGCGCGCTGCCGTGGTCGCTCGCGACGCCGTGGACCGCGAAGCTCTCACGCACGGCGAAGGCGGGGCTCGGCTTCGTGCTGTTCGCCACCGTGTTCTTCACGCTCTCCCGCTCGAAGCTCGTCACCTACCTGCTGCCCGCGCTGCCGCCGCTGGCGTGGGCCGCGGCCGAGGCGTGGTCGGACCCGGCGCGCGCCCGCCGTGGCGCGTGGGCGCTCATGGTCGTGTTCGCCGCGCTGGCCGCGGCCACCGCGGCCGCGGGCTGGGGCCCGCTGCTCGCGCGAATGAATCCGCGGCCCGATGCGACGACCGTCGCCAGCGCCCGCCTGCTCGCCCAGGGACTCGCCGCGCTCGCGCTCTTCTCGATGAGCGTGGCGCTCTCCCGCCGGCCGCGCGTCGCGATCCTCAACGCCGCGTTCTTCACGCCGCTGCTGCTCGCCAGCACCGGCTTCGCCCTCTGGCACCATGCATCCACCCAGTCGGGCGCACCGCTCGCGAGCGCCATCGCGACCCTCGGGGGCGGGCCAGTGCGCTACGAATCCTGCTATAGTCCCGGCACCGATTACCTGCGCGGGCGCATCTCGACGATCGTGAGCGCCGACGGACGCGAGACCACCAGCATCTACCAGGTCCGCTACCGCGAATCGCTGATCGCGCGCGGCGAGTGGACCCCGCGGGCGGCGCCACCGCCCGGCGACAGCACGGCCGTGGTGGTGCGGCCCTCGCGCAGCGGGTCGGCGCCGCCCGCCGGGTACGTGGAGTTCTTCCGCGACTGGAGGTTCGTCGGCTTCCGCAGGGACCGCGCCCTGCCCTAGGCTAAGCGGCATCCCGCGGCACGGGGATGGAGGACCGAGAGCATGTGCGGCATCGCCGGCCTGTGGGCGCCGGGAATGGCCCCGCACGAGCGGCTGTCCCTGGTGGACGGCATGCTCGCGCGCATGCGCCATCGTGGCCCCGACGGCGCAGCCGTTTGGGACGGCGACGGCACTGCGATCGGCATCACGCGCCTCGCCATCGTCGCCCCCACCGTGCCGGCGCGCGTGTACTCGAGCGAGAGCGGCCGCATCCACGCGGTGGTGAACGGCGAGATCTACAACTACCAGGCGCTGC
>CAYHRW010000466.1:0-1796 GCA_964359105.1 uncultured bacterium | reverse complement strand
GAGCGGGAGGTCGCCGAGCTGAGCGTCGCGGGCTTCTGCCCCGCGCACGACAGCCGGCCGATCGTGGACGTCGTGGCCGGGATGCGCGCTACGGACGCCGTCACCGTCCACTGAAGCCCCTGCCTCGCCGGGCGCCGCGCATCAGGCGCCGCGCATCAGGTTGACGCCCGCGCGCAACGGAAGCTAATGTCCGGGCTCCTTCGCAACCGATACCAGGGAAGGTTCGGCCTGCCCCCTCCGGGGCTTCTGGAGGTTCCATGCAGTTGCGCGCCCTGCGCCGCTGGGGAGCGTTGCTCCTCGTGACCCTGGTGGCGTGCCCGGCCATGACGGCCGACGCCGCCGCACCCTCCACCCGAGATCGCGCCCCCACCCGCGTGCAGGCCGCCCGGACCGGCACGGGCACCGCGGTCGCGAAGCGTGCCCGCCCCAGGCGCGCCCGCCGCGCGCCCGCCCGCCGTGCGCGCCGGCGCGGCCCCGTGGGCGTGGTCTACGCCCGCAACGCGATCGTGGTGGACCCGGTGACCCAGCAGGTGCTGTTCGAGAAGCAGTCCGGCCAGACGGTGCCGATCGCGAGCCTCACAAAGCTCATGACGGCGCTGGTGTTCCTCGAGCAGAAGCCCGACCTCAGGCGCGTGGCCGAGGTCACGCGGGCCGAGATCTCGGGCGGGGGCCACACCCAGCTTCGGAACCACGAGCAGGTTTCGCTCTACGACCTGCTCCACATGGGCCTGATGAACTCGGACAACGTGGCCACCCGCGTGCTGGCCCGCGAAACGGGACTCACGGCCGGCGCCTTCGTGGCGCGCATGAACGCCCGGGCCGCCGAGCTGGGGCTGGCCAACACCCGCTACGTCGAGTTCACCGGTCTCGACGAGCGCAACGTCTCGACTGCCGCCGACGTCGCGAAGCTGCTCCGGGTCGCCGCGGACCACTACCTGATCCGCGAGATCACCACCACGCCGACCTACGTGTTCACCAGCGAGCGCCCGCGGCGCACGCACCAGATCGTGAACTCGAACCGCCTGGTGCGCGGCAACCGCTACGAGGTCAACTGCGGGAAGACCGGCTTCATCAGCGAGGCCGGCTACTGCGTGGCCACCTGGGTGCGCGACCGCGGTCGCGACCTGATCACCGTGGTGCTCGGCGCCCCCACCAACGCCACGCGCTTCGCCGACGTCGTCCGCCTGGTCCAGCGCACCGAGACGCTGAGCGTCACCCAGGCCCGGTAGTCGCCCGGCCGCACCATGACCGCCCGCGACCGCGTCCACGCCCTGCTGGCGGGACTCGTCGCCGGGATCGCGGGCGGACTGTTCGGCGTGGGCGGCGGGCTGGTCCTCGTCCCCCTGCTGACCGGCGGACTCGGCCTCACGCAGCACCGCGCGCACGGCACCTCGCTCGCCGCGATCGGGGCCACCGCGGCGGCCTCGCTGTTCGTCTACGGCGCGCACGCCAACGTGGCCTGGGGCACGGCGGCGCTGGTCGGGATCGCGAGCGCGCTGACGGCGCGCTACGGCGCGCGCTGGGCGGCGCGCACCTCGACGCGCCGGCTGGCGCACGCGTTCGCGGTGTTCCTGGCGCTGGTTGCGCTGCGGCTGCTGTGGAAGACCCCGGCGCCTGCCGGTTCGCCGTTCCCGCCCGGCGCGGCCTCGGTCGGCTTCGACCTCGCCCTGGGGGCCGCGGTCGGTCTGCTGGCCGGCTTCATGGGCGTGGGCGGCGGGATCCTCGCCGTGCCCGCCTTCAGCCTGATCCTCGGGATGTCCCAGCAGGCCGCCCAGGGCACCTCGTTGGCGGTGATC
>CAYHRW010000465.1:0-1799 GCA_964359105.1 uncultured bacterium | reverse complement strand
GCTTCCTCGCCACCGGACGCACGTTCCATCGCGGCCGCCTGCGCATGGTGAAGCCGGGCCCCTACGGACAGCTCGTGTTCCTCAGGACGTACGAGGAGTTCCTCACCGTGCCGGGGGACCGCGGCGTGCTCGAGGCGATGGCGGAGCGTCGCCTCCGCGACGCGAGCGCGCGGCTCGCCGATCTCGCGGACTCGCTGAGCCCGCAGGGGCGCCTGATCTACGACCTGTTCGAGACCGCCGCGCCCGCCGACGTCCCGGGACTGATCGAGCATCTGCCTCCGGGATTGAGACGCCGGATGGCGGAGCTCTCCCCGGGCCGGCGCAGCTTCGCTCCCCTCGCGGCACGGCTCTACCTGGTGCACGACCGCGACGACGGCACGTTCCCGGCGAGCGAGGCCTACCGGCTGTCCGCGCTGGCGCGACCCCATCAGCCCGTGCGCATGGTGGTCCTGGAAGCGCTCCGGCACGTCGAGCCCCAGCCGTGGCGGCGCGATCCGTGGGGATTCCTCTCCCGCGACCTGCCCGAGGCGCTGAGGCTCGCGTGGTGGTGGTACGGCCTGCTGGGGGAGCAGGGACGCTGACGCGTCGGGCCGTTCCTGCGGGGCTTGATTCCGCGGGAGCGGCTGCGCTGGCCGGACGCGCGCCGCCACGGCGCGCTACGCCCGCCGCGCCACCAGCGGGCGCGCCAGCGCGGCGAGCACCAGCAACGCCCCGAACACCACCACCACGCTCGCCCCGGGCGGCGCCGCCAGCGCCACCGAGGCGAGCATGCCGAGGGCGCTCGCCAGCGCCGCCACGGTCCAGCCGATCGCGAGCCGCGTGCCGACGTGGCGCGCGAACAGCATCGAGGTCACGCTCGGCACGACCAGGTAGCTGAACACCACGAGCACGCCGCCCAGCTCCACCGACGCGGTGACGGTGATCCCGAAGGTCACGTAGAACAGGAAGTCCCAGGCCCTGACGTTGACGCCCTGCGCGCGCGCGGCCGCGGGGTCTTGGGAGATGAGCAGCAGCCGCTTTCGCCACCACGCGTGGAGCGCGCCGATCACCGTGTAGAGCACGGCGAGCCGCGCCACGTCCTTCGCCTCGACCGCGAGCAGCTGGCCCACCAGCACGTCGCGGATGTGCTCGGCGCCGTGCGGCGCGCTGTTGAGGATCAGGACCGAGGCCGCCGCCGCCACGGCGTAGACGATGCCGATGATCGCCTCCTGCGGCACGCGCGCCCTGTCCGAGCGCGTGAAGGCGAAGGTCGCGGCGCCGACCACGGTGAACGCGAGCGCCAGCGCGTAGGTCCAGGGCTCGCCGGGCTCGTGGCCCCACAGCGAGGCCATCGCGGCCCCGAGCACCGCCATCTGGGCGAGCGAGAGGTCCACGAAGATGACCTCGCGCTCGACCACGTGGAGTCCCAGGTAGACGTGGATCGCCCCGATGCACAGCAGGCCGAGGAACGGCCACAGCAGGAAGGAGAGCTGCTCGATCACGGCCGGGTTTCCCCGAGCGCCTGCCCGATCAGGGCGAGCTGGCGGTCGAACAGGTCGAAGATGGTGTGGATCGCGGGCTCCGCGCCGACCGACGCCGGCGCGATGGCGAGCGGCACGCCGGTGTCGCGCGAGATCTTGGCCGCGAGCCTCCCGTCGAACCAGGGCTCCATGAGCAGCAGCCGCACGCCGCCCTGCTTCATCCCGGCGACCAGCCGCTGCACGTGGTTCGGCGAGGGCGGGATGCCGGGCTTGGGCTCGACGACGTCCACCACCTGGAGCCCGAACGCGTGCGCGAAGTAGGACCACGAGCGGTGGTAG
>CAYHRW010000464.1:0-1801 GCA_964359105.1 uncultured bacterium | reverse complement strand
ACCTGCTCGCGTTCCTGTTCGCGCGGATCTTCTGGCTGCTGCTCGAGGTCGGGGCACTGCTCGTGTTCGGCTGGCTCGCCTTCCACGTGGTGGTGCGCGGCTCGTGGCTCGCGTTCACCCTGGTCGTGCTGGTGGGCGCGCTGGCGTTCTCCACGCTCGGGCTGCTGGTCGCGAGCCGCGCGCAGACCATCGAGGCGGTCTCGGGGTGGATGAACGCGGTGATGCTGCCGATGTGGCTGCTCTCGGGCACCTTCTTCCCGGCCGACCGCTTCCCGGGCGTGGTGCAGCCGCTGGTGCAGGCGCTGCCCCTGACCGCCGCGAACAACGCGCTGCGCGCCATCATGAACGAGGGCGCCGGGCTCGCCGCGGTCGGGTGGCCGCTGCTGCTGCTCGCGGCGTGGAGCGTGGCGAGCTTCTTCGCGGCGCTCAGGCTCTTCCGCTGGGAGTAACGGCTACTCGATCACGAGCGGGACCAAGACGCCGCGCTCGCGCCGGGGCTCGTCGCCCTCCCCGGGACTGTCACCGCGCACGAACAGCTCGATCTTCCCACGCGGTCCGGTCGGGAAGCGCAGGCGGAACTCTCCCCACAACCCGAAGGGACCCGCGTGGGTCGTGAACGTGTCCGCGACGACCGCGCCGTCCTTGCGCAACCGACCCACGACGTTTGCTTCGAACGTGTGTCCGTAGCCCGCGATCTCGAGCGGATAGGCCGCGTGCTCACCGAGCGGTGAAAGCACCACCACGCCGCCGTCGGGGCCGCGGTTGAAGCGCTCCTTCGGCATCGCGGGGCCGCCCGGCTTGAGCTCGACGACCATCACCGCCGGCGACGACCGCACCCAGGCGCGCGCCACGCACGGCCGGTCCATCAGGTGGAGGTCCACGAACAGCGGATTCCCCTCATCGAGCGATCCAACCACGTAGGCGTGGCGCAGGAAGTCCTGCGCGAACCAGCGCTCGGTGATCGCTGCGTCCCGTACTTCGCTCGGCAGGTGGATGCGGATGACGCGCAGGCTCCTCAGGAACTCGACACACACCGGGCCCAGCGTCGCGGCCGGCAACCCGTCCTTCCTGCCGAAGCCAACCACGAACCGGACCACGCTGTCCGACGCGGCGACCAGAGAGGTGACCTGCGTCGCATCTCCTGTGTCCGACCCGAACGTACCGATCACGCCGTCGGCGACGAATGGCGTCGCGTCCGGCGGCCGCCCGGCAGTGGCCCCCACCGGCGCGGCCAACCCGAGCAGCAGGAACAGCGGCCATGTCCTTCGCATGATGTCCCTCCTACTTCAGCTTCAGCTCCGCGGCGCGGATGCGCGAGGGCTTCCCCGCCTCGGTCCAGGCGAGCACCAGCCGGCCGCCGCTCCGCGCCATGCGCGGGAAGCCGCTGGCGCGCGCGCCCGAGGTGCGGGCGATAGTCGCGGCCTCGCCCGCCGCACCGTCGCGGCCGATGCGGCGCAGGCGCACCAGCGCCTCCTCCTCCCCCTCCTCGAGCCACAGCACCAGCGCAGCGCCGTCGGCGAGCAGGGTCACGTCCACGCGGCCCTTCGGCGCGCCGTCGTCCACGCGCGCCGGCTCCCCGAAGCTCGCGCCGCCGTCTGCCGACATCGCGGCGAACACGCGCGGCGTGTCGGCGACGCCCGTGAACCACGCCACGGCGACGCGATCGCCGATCGCATCGAGCGCCGGGCCGTTCACCGGGCAGCCGGCGATCTTCCAGCCGTCGGGGTGGAGCAGGTACGGATCGCTCCAGCGGTCGCCGTCGCGGCGTGCCAGGTGCATGTCGCGCACCTCGTCGGCGCTG
>CAYHRW010000463.1:0-1801 GCA_964359105.1 uncultured bacterium | reverse complement strand
GGTGCGCCACCGGCGCCGCTCGCCCCCATCACCACCACCCGGCGCGCCGGCTTGCCCGCGCGCGCGATCGCGTCGAGCAGCGCGCCCAGCGCCGGGGCGGCCGCCGCGCCCACCGCGCCGTCCACCGCCACGATCGTGAGCGCGCTCGCCGCGATCGCCGCGGCGAGCGGCGTCCCGGACGGGCGCTCGAGGGACGCGCGCACGCACGCCCCGAGCGCGCTCGGGTCAGGAGCCGGAGGACGCACGGCCGGCCAGCTCGGCCTCGAGCAGCTCCTTCACGGTCTGCGGCACCGCCTGCCCGCCGCTCTTCTTCATCACCTGCCCCACCAGGAAGCCGAGCGTCGCGGTCTTGCCGCCCAGATACTGCGCCACCGGCCCGGGATTCTCCTCGATGACCTGCCGCACCAGCGGGCGCAGCTCGTCGGCCGAGCCCTGCACCCTGACGCCGTGCCGCGCGAGCAGCTCCTCGACCGCGCCCTGCTCGTCCACCATCCAGGCGAACACCTTCTTCGCGAGCGGCCCCGGCAGCTCCTTCGCCGCCACCTTCGCGAGGAAGGCACGCAGGCGCTCCGCGGGCACGCGCGCGCTCCACTCAGCGAGCGACCAGCCGCGCTCCCTGAGCGCGCGCAGCACTTCGGTCATCAGCCAGTTGCTGGCGAGCTTGCCGTCCGCGCCCGCCGCGCACGCCTCGTAGTAGTCGGCCAGGTCACGCTGGTCGCACAGCACGGCCGCGTCGTAGCCGGGCACGCCGTAGCGCTCCGCCACCCGCGCCGCGCGCGCCCACGGCAGCTCGGGCAGCCCTGCGCGCGCCGACTCGCGCCACGCCGCGTCCACCACCAGCACCGGCAGGTCGGGGTCGGGGAAGTACCGGTAGTCGTGCGCGTACTCCTTCGAGCGCATCACCGCGAGCTTGTCGTGGTCGGCATCGTAGAGCAGCGTCGCCTGCTCGACCTTCCCGCCCGCCTCGAGCACGCGGGTCTGGCGCGCGATCTCGGCGGCCAGGCCCTTCTCGACGCCCTTGATCGAGTTCAGGTTCTTGAGCTCGGTCTTCACCCCGAAGCCGCTCGAGCCGGCCGGCCGGATGCTCACGTTGGCGTCGCAGCGCAGTTGGCCCTTCTCCATGTCGCCGTCCGAGATGTCGAGCCACCGCACCAGCCGCCGCAGCGCGGTGAGGAACGCCGCGCACTCGGCGGGCTCGCGCAGCACCGGCTCGGTCACCAGCTCGAGCAGCGGCACGCCGGCACGATTGAAGTCCACGCGCGAGATGGGCCGGTCGCCGTGGCGCTCGGGATGGAACGACTTGCCGGTGTCCTCCTCGGCGTGGATGCGGGTCAGCGCGATCTCCCGCGTCGCGCCATCGAGGGCGAGCGGCAGCGCGCCGCCCTCGCACAGCGGGCGGTCGTACTGCGTGATCTGGTAGTTCTTCGGCATGTCCGGATAGAAGTAGTTCTTGCGCGCGAAGACGCTCTCCCCGCGGACGGCGCAGCCGAGCGCCAGGCCCAGCCGCAGCGCCGCGTCGATCGCGGCGCGGTTGGTCTTCGGCAGCGCCCCGGGCAGTCCCAGGCACACCGGGCACACGTTCGAGTTCGGCGCCGCCCCGAACTCGGCCGGGCAGCCGCAGAACATCTTGCTGCGCGTCCTGAGCTGGATGTGGCACTCCAGCCCGATCACCGCTTCATAGGCCATGCGAACTCCGATTCGTGGGCGCGGTCGAGGCGCGCGCGCGCGCCCCGCAGCTCGACCGCCCCGCCGGCCCCCAAAAGCCCCCGCTCGGCGTCCTCGGGGCCGCGGCGCGGGCTCC
>CAYHRW010000462.1:0-1807 GCA_964359105.1 uncultured bacterium | reverse complement strand
CGTCCATGCGCCTGATCCAGACCGTCAGCTTCCGCGTCTTCGCGGGCACGCTGGTCCTGCTGCTGGTCGCCTTCGGCCTCTACTCGACCTTCAGCGTCCGTTTCTACACCGCGCGCATGATGGACCAGGCGGTCCAGGCCGCGCAGCGCGTGAGCGACGTCATCAAGTCCTCCACGCACTACAGCATGCTCTTGAACCGCAAGCAGGACGTCTACCAGATCATTCGCACCATCGGGAGCGAGCCGGGCGTCGAGGGGATCCGCATCTACAACAAGCGCGGCACCATCATGTTCTCCACCGACCCCGCCGAGCGCGGTCGGGTCGTGGACCTGCACGCCGAGGCCTGCTACGCGTGCCACGAGCGCGAGAAGCCGCTCACCGCGCTCCCCATGTCGAACCGGGCGCGCATCTACCAGGGCGCGCAGGGGCACCGCGTGCTCGGCGTCATCACTCCGATCCGCAACGCCCCGGCCTGCATGGAGTCGGGCTGTCATGTGCAGCCGGTGGAGCGGACGGTGGTCGGCGTGCTCGACGTGCGCATGTCGCTCGAGCGGGTGGACTCGGCGATCGCCCGGGCCAAGGACCGCACGCTCCAGGTGGCGGCGCTGGCGTTCCTCGCGGTCGCCGTGGGTGCGTGGCTGTTCCTCTACTACACGGTGCGCCGCCCGATCCGCGCGCTCACCGAGGGCACGCGCCAGATCGCCGCCGGCAACCTGGACCACGCGATCGTGGTGCGCTCGCGCGACGACCTGGGGGCGCTGGCCGGCTCCTTCAACGCCATGACCCGCTCGCTGCGCGAGTCGCAGGAGGAGAACCGCCAGTGGGCGCGCACGCTCGAGGACCGCGTGCGGGAGAAGACCGAGGAGCTGCAGCACATCCACCAGCAGATCCTCCAGATCGAGAAGATGGCCTCGCTCGGCACGCTCGCCGCGACGGTGGCGCACGAGATCAACAACCCGCTCTCCGGCATCCTCACCTACGCCAAGCTCGAGGCCAAGCGCATCCGCCGAGAGGGCGCCTCGACCGCGCTGCTCCGGGAACTGCTCAAGGACCTCGAGTTCATGGTCGAGGAGACGCAGCGCTGCGGCACCATCGTCAACAACCTGCTGCTGTTCTCGCGCAAGCAGGTGGGCGAATACCGCGTCGTCACGGTGCGCGAGGTCGTGGAGCGCGCGGTCCAGCTCGTCGCCCACCACCTCGCCATCTCGAACGTCGCCCTCGAGACCGCGTACGAACCCGGGGATGCCTCGGTGCTCGGCGACGAGGGGCAGCTCCAGCAGGCGCTGGTCGCGCTCATGGTCAACGCCGTCGAGGCGATGCCCGATGGTGGCACGCTCCGCATCCGCGCGACACGGGAGGCGGACAGCCACGAGGTCCGGGTGCGGATCTCGGACACCGGTGCGGGCATCCCGCCCGAGGCGCTCCCGCGCATCTTCGAGCCGTTCTTCACCACCAAGCCCGGCGGCAAGGGGGTGGGCCTCGGGCTCTCGACCGTCTACGGGATCATGGAGCGCCACGGCGGCTCCGTGACCGTGGAATCCGAGTCCCCGAAGGGCGCCGCCTTCACGCTCACGTTCCCGCCGCCCGACCGCGATCCGGCCCGGCGCCCCGCCGGGACGGGGACCGGGAGCGGTCCGGACGCCGGCCTCCCAGGAGGGGTTTCATGAACGCCCAGACCCATATCCTCATCGTGGACGACGAGTCCAGTGTCCGCGAGTCGCTCACCAGCTGGTTCCAGGAGGACGGCTTCCACGTGGATTCGGCCGCGAACGCGACCGAGGCGCTCCGGAAGCTGCAGGAGCGGCGC
>CAYHRW010000461.1:0-1810 GCA_964359105.1 uncultured bacterium | reverse complement strand
CGCGCGGGAGAGCGTCTGGAGGATGTTGCCCTCGAGCTGGCTCTGCACGCAGTCCGGGTTGATCATGAGCCCGCAGTCCTGGGCGCAGACCACGCGTGTCACCCGGATGCGGCCGGTGGCGCGCTCGACCGCGACCTCCATGCCCATGGCGACCAGCGTCTCGTCGTGCTTGTAGTGAACGTAGGCGATGCCGCGGCCCGTGAGCACGGCCGCTTTCGGATCGACGGCGCGCGGCGAGGGTCGGGGCTGCCAGCCCATGCGCGCCGCCGCGCGGCGGAGCACCTCGATGCCGCGCGGGTTGGTGAGGCGGCGCAGGCGGAACTCCACGGGATCGACGCGGGCCAGCGCCGCGATCTCGTCCACGAACGACTCCACGGCGAAGGTGTTGGCGACCTTCCCGGGTGCGCGGATCGCCGAGGTGCGGAGCGGGGCGTCGGGGATCCAGTGCACGACCGCGTGGACGTTCGGCATCGTGTAGGGCGGGTCCACGTTCTGGTAGATCAGCCCCGTCGAGCGTCCCTGCATCTGCGGGATGCCCGCCGCGTCCAGCGCCAGGAGCGGAATGTTGGGGAGGTTGGCGGTGGCGAGCGGGAGCCACGCCTGTGTCTCCCAGGCCGCGACCTCGCCGTCCGCGTCGACGGCGGCGCGCAGCTCGAGGAGCTGGGCGGGGCCCTTGGGGTCCAGGCCGTGTTCCTCCTGTCGGCTCCACTGCACGCGGACCGGCCTGCCCAGCGTCTTCGAGAGCAGCGCCGCCTCCGCCGCCGCGTCGTCGGCGCCGTTGGGGCCGTACGAGCCCGCGCCGTCCAGATAGATCACGCGCACGCGGTCCCGCTCGAGGCCGAGCAACCGGGCGCACGTCGCCTGGAACCCGTGGACGTTCTGGGACGAGCTCCAGACCGTGGGGGGATCGGCGCGCACGTCCGCCACGCCGCAGGAGGGTCCGATGGAACCGTGGGTCTGCATGGGCCAGCGGTACGAGGCCGCCAGCGTCCGCATCCCCGGCGCGCTCAGTGCCGAGAGATCACCTTTCTTCGCGATCTCCTGATCGCGGACGACACGGCTCGATCGCATCGACTCGAACAGTTTCCCCTCGTCGGGCAGGCCGGTGCCCGCGGTCCACTTCGTCCAGAGCGCGCGGGCGGCCCGCACCGCGTCCCACTCGCGCTCGGCCACGACGGCCAGGAAGCTCTGGATCCGCACGACGCGGGCGCCGCCGATCCCGGCGATGGACGACTCGTCCACGGACACGAGGGTGGCGCCGTGCGAGGGCGGGCGGATCACGCGGGCGTGGAGCATGCCGGGCAGCGTGAGGTCGTGGAGATAGCGATGGTGGCCCGTCACCTTCGCCGGCAGGTCAGGGCGCGGAAGGGGTTTGCCGATGAACCGGAAGCGCTCGGGCGATTTCAGCGGCGCTTTGCCGTCCACCTTCAAGTTGAACGCGCGATCACCGATCAGGTCGCCGTACGGCACGGAGGCGCTGCCGTCTCTCGTTCTGACGACGCCATCGGTGACTTCCAGGTCTCCGACCGGCCGGTTGAGACGCTGCGCGGCCCGGGCGAGGAGCGCCTGGCGCGCGGTGGCCGCCGCCTGGCGGAGCTGGGTGCCGCCGCGGGCGATGCCGTAGCTGCCCGCGGTGGCGCCCTGATTGGGCGTGAGCGCGGTATCGCCCTCGATCATCGCGATGCGCTCGAGCGGGACGTCGAGCTCCTCGCCGACGAGCTGGCGCATGGCAATGCGCCCGCCCGTGCCGATATCCACCTTGCCGACGAAGATAGTCACGGAGCCATCGGCGTGCACGGCCAGGAACGAA
>CAYHRW010000460.1:0-1833 GCA_964359105.1 uncultured bacterium | reverse complement strand
TCGCCCCGCCAGGGTCCGCCCGTTCCGAGCTGCCGTGGGCGGGGGACACCGCGGCGGGGCCGGCCGCGCTGATCGCCGTGGGCGAGGTGGACGACCTGGTCATGAGTTTGTGCTTCGGCCCGGAGGCGCCGCGCCCGGACGCCGAGCGTCTCGCGCTGGCCTCTCCGCTCCACTACGCGGTGCTTCAACACCTGCGCCGCCGCGAGCTGGAGGACGTCATCGAGCAGGCGCATGCGATCCAGACCAGCCTGCTGCCCTCCGGCCCCCCCGCGTTCGACGACTTCGACATCGCCGCCTCCAGCCGTCCGGCGCGCAGGGTCGGCGGCGACCTGTTCGACTTCCTGCCGCTCGATGCCGACACGCTCGGGATCGCGGTCGCCGACGCCTCGGGCCACGGGCTGCCGGCCGCGCTCCAGGTGCGCGACGTCGCCACCGGCCTGCGCATGGGCGTCGAGCGCGACCTGCGGATCACCCGGACGATCGAAAAGCTCAACCGGGTGATCCATCGCAGTGGGCTCACCAGCCGGTTCGTGTCGCTGGTGTTCGCCGAGCTCGAGCGCAACGGCAACCTGCTCTACGTCAACGCCGGGCATCCGCCGCCGCTGCTGCTGGACGACGCCGGCCTCCGCGAGCTCTCGGTGGGCGGGACGCTGCTCGGCCCCTATCCGGACACGGTCTACAAGATGGGGTTCGCGCACGTGGACCGCGGCGCGGCGTTGCTCTTCTACACCGATGGCGTGATCGAGCGACGCGCCCCCGACGGGACCATGTTCGGCCGCGAGCGCCTCGCCGGGTGGCTGGGGCGATGGCGAGACCGCACGGCGAGCGAGGCGCTCGCGGACCTGGCCGCGGCGCTCGAGGCGTTCGCCGGCGGGCCGCCGCCCGAGGACGACGTCACCGCGGTGCTGGTCCGTCGGCCGCGCTGAGGCGGCCGCGGGCCGGGCGCACCACACACACCCTCAACGCCCGGACTTCTTCCCCCCCGCCGCCAGCTTGTACCCCACGCCCGCCACGGTCTCGATCGGCGAGGGCACGAGCCGCATCTTGGCGCGCACCCGCCGGACGTGCACGTCCACGGTGCGGGTCTCCCCGACGTAGTCGTAACCCCACACTTTCCGAAGCAACTCCTCGCGAGAGAAAGCGCGCCCCGGGTGCTGCGCGAAGAACGCCAGCAGTTCGAACTCACGGCGCGTGAGCGTGAGCTTGCGGCCTTCGACCGCGGCCTCGCGAGCGAGCGTGTCCACGGTGAGCGAGCCCACCTGGAGCGTCGCGGGCTCGCGCTCGGGGCGCGAGCGCCGCAGCAGCGCCTGGATGCGCGCCACCAGCTCGCGCGGGCTGAACGGCTTGGTGAGGTAGTCGTCGGCGCCGCGCTCGAAGCCGAGCAGCTTGTCCATCTCGGCGGCGCGTGCGGTGAGCACCAGCACCGGCAGGTCGCGCGTGGAGGGCTCGTCACGCACCTCGCGCAGCACCTCGAGCCCGTTGCGGCCCGGCAGCATCAGGTCCAGCACCAGCGCGTCCGGGCGCGACGCGAACAGCCGCTCGAGGCCTTCCTCGCCGTCCGCCGCCACCGCCACGCGGAAGCCCGCGCGCTCGAGGTTGTAGCGGACCAGGTCGCGAATCTCCTTCTCGTCCTCGATCACCATGATGAGGTCGGCCATGGGGCCCTCCGGTGCCGCGATGCTACGGGCCGCGGGAGAAGCCGGTCAAACCTCCCCCGCGCCGGGCGCCGCCGGTTCGCCCGCGGCGCGGCGATCGCGCGGCCCGTTCCGGCATTTGCAGGTTGTTCCGCGCGCGAGCCGCACGTTAGATTGCGGGGTCACGCCACCGCGCCCA
>CAYHRW010000459.1:0-1835 GCA_964359105.1 uncultured bacterium | reverse complement strand
CGACACGCTGTTCGGCGCCACCTACATGGTGCTGGCGCCCGAGCACCCGCTGGTGCCGGTGCTGACCAGGCCCGCGCAGCGCGCCGCGATCGAGGCCTACCGCGAGGCGACCGCGCGCAAGAGCGACCTGCAGCGCGCCGAGATCGGCAAGGAGAAGACCGGCGTCTTCACCGGGAGCCACGCCGTCAATCCGGTGAACGGCGAGCGGCTGCCGGTCTGGATCGCCGACTACGTGCTGATGTGCTACGGCACCGGCGCCATCATGGCGGTGCCGGCGCACGACCAGCGCGACTGGGAGTTCGCGCGCGCCTTCGACCTGCCGATCCGCGAGGTCGTGGCCGGCGGCGACATCGAGGAGGCCGCGTTCGTCGAGATCGAGCAGGGCACGGTGGTGAACTCGACCACGCCCGACGGCGCGTTCAGCATCGATCACCTCCGGCCCTCCGAGGCGATCGGGAAGATCACCGCCTGGCTCGAGCGCACCGGCAAGGGCCGGTCGGCGGTGAACTACAGGCTGCGCGACTGGCTGTTCTCGCGCCAGCGCTACTGGGGCGAGCCGTTCCCGATCATCTGGGTGGACGGCGTGCCGAAGGCGTTGCCGGAGGAGCTGCTGCCGGTGCGGCTTCCCGAGACCAGCGAGTTCAGGCCGGCCGGGACGGGGGAGACCCCGGAGAGCCCGCTCGCCAACCTCGGCGACTGGGTGGCGACCACCGACCCCGCAACCGGCGGGCCGGCGCGCCGCGAGACCAACACCATGCCGCAGTGGGCGGGATCGTGCTGGTACTACCTGCGCTTCCTCGATCCCGGGAACCCGGACCACCTGGTGGACCCCGGGCTCGAGCGCTACTGGATGCCGGTGGACCTCTACGTCGGCGGAGCGGAGCACGCGGTGCTCCACCTGCTCTACGCCCGCTTCTGGCACAAGGTGCTCTACGACATCGGCGTGGTCAGCACGCCGGAGCCCTTCATGAAGCTGGTGCACCAGGGCACCATCCTGGGCGAGGACGGCCAGAAGATGGCGAAGTCCCGCGGCAACGTCGTCAACCCCGACGACGTGATCGACCAGTACGGCGCCGACGCCCTCCGGCTCTACGAGATGTTCATGGGCCCGCTCGAGGCATCGAAGCCGTGGAGCACGAAGAGCGTGGAGGGCATCACGCGCTTCCTCGACCGGGTGTGGCGGCTCTACCTGGACGAGGACGGCCGCCCGAGCGCCGCGCTGACCGACGAGGAACCCGCGCTCGAGCAGCGCCGCCTGCTGCACCAGACCGTCCGCAAGGTCACCGAGGACCTCGAGGCCCTCAAGTTCAACACCGCGATCGCCCAGATGATGGTGTTCGTGAACGAGCTGACCAGGCTCGAGCGCCGCCCGCGCGCCGTGCTGGAGCCCTTCGTGCTGGTCCTGAGCCCGTTCGCCCCGCACCTCGGCGAGGAGCTCTGGCAGCGCCTCGGCCACCCGGAGAGCCTGGCCTACGAGCCCTGGCCCGCGTGGGACCCGGCGCTGGTGGCCGAGGACCGGGTGACGATCGCCGTCCAGGTGAACGGCAAGCTCCGCGCCACCCTCGAGCTGCCGCGCGGCTCCAGCCAGGACGCCGCCAGCAGCGCCGCGCTGGCCGACGAGCGCGTCAGACGCTTCGTGGACGGCGCCCGGGTCTGCAAGGTCATCTACGTCCCCGACAAGCTGGTGAATCTCGTCGTCGGGAAGTGAGATGGCCTCATCGTGGCTGCGGGAGGGTGCTCCGGCCGTCGCCGTCAGGGCGCCCGATCCAAGGGGGTTGCCCGGCATTATGTCCGCCCCCGGGCGGTGAAACCCGCCCGGAGGTGGACATAATGTC
>CAYHRW010000458.1:0-1836 GCA_964359105.1 uncultured bacterium | reverse complement strand
TCCAGCCGCAGCCCGCCGAGGGCGAAGCGCCGCTGCGCTGGAACTGGGACTCGCCGCTCATCATCAGCCCGCACGCGCACACGCGGCTCTACTTCGCGGCGCAGCGCCTGTTCCGCAGCGACGACCGTGGCGACACCTGGACGCCGGTGAGCGCCGACCTCTCGCGCCAGATCGACCGCAACCGGCTCAAGGTGATGGGGCGGGTGTGGAGCGTGGACGCCGTGGCCAAGAACGCCTCGACCTCGTTCTTCGGGAACATCGTCTCGCTCTGCGAGTCGCCGGTGCAGGAGGGGCTCCTCTACGTCGGCACCGACGACGGGCTGGTGCAGGTCACGGAGGACGGCGGGAAGACCTGGCGGAAGGTGGAGAGGTTCCCCGGGGTGCCCGAGCTGTCGTACGTGTCGCGCCTCACCGCCTCGCAGCACGACCCGAACACCGTCTATGCCGCGTTCGACAACCACAAGATGGCGGACTTCAAGCCCTACGTGCTCGTGAGCACGGATCGCGGGCGCAGCTGGACCCCGATCGCGGGCGACCTGCCGGAGCGCGGCACGGTCTACGCGCTGGTCGAGGACCACGTGAAGAAGGACCTGCTGTTCGCGGGCACCGAGTTCGGCGTGTTCTTCACCGCGGACGGCGGGAAGAGGTGGGTCCAGCTCAAGGGCGGCATGCCCATCATCTGCGTCAAGGACCTCGCCATCCAGAAGCGCGAGAACGACCTGCTGGTCGGGACCTTCGGGCGCGGCTTCTACATCCTCGACGACTACGCGCCGCTGCGGAACGTGACGCCGGAGATGCTCGAGCGGCCGGCGGCGCTCTTCCCGGTGAAGCCGGCGTGGGCCTACATGCCGGCGACCCCGCTCGGGAGCCGGGAGAAGGCCTCTCAGGGCGACGCGTTCTACACCGCCCCGAACCCGCCGTTCGGCGCGGTCTTCACCTGGTACCTGCGCGACGAGCTCAAGACCGCGAAGAAGCGTCGCCAGGAGGCGGAGAAGGAGATCGCGAAGAAGGGCGGCGACACGTTCTATCCGAGCTGGGACTCGCTGCGCGCCGAGACGCGCGAGGAGGAGCCCGCCATCCTGCTCACCGTGACCGACGAGGAGGGCCGGGTGGTGCGGCGGATCACCGGGCCGGTGGAGTCCGGATTCCACCGCGCGGCATGGGACCTGCGCTTCCCGCCCGCCAACCCGACTAGCCTCGCCGCGCCCGGCGAGATCGCGCCCTGGGAGGAGCGGGCGCGCGGGCCGATGGCGGTGCCCGGCACCTACACGGTCGCGCTGGCGAAGCGCGCCGCCGGCCAGGTGACGCCGCTCGGCCCGCCGGTGAGTTTCACGGTGCAGGCGCTCGGCACCCCGAGCCTGGCGCCCGCCGACCGCGAGGCGCTGCTCGCGTTCGAGCGCAGGACCGCGCGGCTCCAGCGCGCGGTGCTGGGCGCGGTCGAGAGCGCGAAGGAGGCGCAGACGCGGCTCGACCACCTGAAGAAGGCGCTCGCCGACGCGCCCGCCGCCGATCCCCAGCTCGCCGGGGAGGCCCGCGCGCTCGAATCGCGCCTCAAGGACCTGCGGGAGGACTTGAGTGGCGACGCGGTCAAGGCCGCGAAGAACGAGCCGGTGCCGCCCGGGATCGTCGAGCGGGTCCAGACCATCGTCGCCGGCCACTGGTCCTCGACCTCGGCCCCGACCGCGACCGCCCGGCAAAACTACGAGGTCGCGGCCGCGAAGTTCGAGGGCGTGCTGGCGAAGCTGCGCACCCTGATCGAGGTGGACTTGAAGCGCCTGGACGACCGGGCCGAGGCCGCCGGGGCCCCGTGGACCCCGGGCCGCGTGCCGGTCTGGA
>CAYHRW010000457.1:0-1840 GCA_964359105.1 uncultured bacterium | reverse complement strand
GGGGTTTGTGGGTGCCCCGGGCCCGGGCGGGCGGGGGCTGTGCCCGGCCGGGCGGGGCGCGCGCGCCGGGACCGCGCGGCCGGCCGCGCGCTGGCCCGGCACACCGGGCTACGCCGGCGCCGGGGCGGCAGCCTCGATCGGCCAGTCGCGCTCGCCGAGCGCGCCGCCCGGGGCGGGACCGAGCGCGGTGAGCACGAAGCGCTCGGGGCGCAGGACGCGGCGCGCCGCCTCCTTCACCTGGGCGTGGGTCACGGCCAGCACGCGCGCGACCTGCTCCTCGGGCGGCGTGTAGTGGCCGCGGTAGATCTCCTCGTGGGCCAGATGGACCATGCGGTTCGAGACGCTTTCGTGCCCCATGACCACGCTGCCCTTGATCTGCCAGCGCGCCGCCCCGACCTCCTCCTCCGTCGGACCCTCGTCGCACAGCCGCTGGAGCTCCTCGCGCACCAGCGCCAGCGCCTCGCGGCCGCGTTCGGGCGAGACGCCGAGCTGGATCGAGACCATGCCCGCGTCGCGGTAGAAGTCCGCGGTGGAGTAGACCGAGTACGCCAGCCCCGCGTCCTCGCGCACGCTCTGGAAGAGCCGCGAGCTCATGCCGCCGCCGAGGAGCGTGTTGAGCACCACCAGCGGATAGCGGTCCGAATCGGTGTACGCCACGCCGCGTGTCGCGAGCGCCAGGTAGAGCTGGTGCAGGTCGTCGCGGCGCACGTGCCGCAGCGAGGGCCGGAACGGAGGCGGGGGATCCGAGAACGGCAGGCGCTCGCCCTGGGGTGGCGCGAAGTGCCTGGCGACCAGCTCCGCGAGGCGGTCGTGCTCGACCGCTCCGGCGGCCGCGATCACCAGATGCTCGGGCCGGTAGCGGCTGCTGAAGTAGCCGCGCAGCAGCGTGTGACTGAGGCCCGTCACGGTCTCGGCCGTGCCGAGGATGGGTCGGCCCAGCGCGTGCCCGCCCCACACCTGCTCGCAGAGCAGGTCCACGATCTTGTCCTCGGGATTGTCTTCGCACGAGGAGATCTCCTCGTGCACCACCGACTTCTCGCGGTCCACCTCGGTCTCGGCGAAGCGCGAGCGGCACACGATGTCGGAGAGCACGTCCGCCACCTCGGGCAGGTGCTCGGCCAGGGCGCGCGCGTAGTAGCAGACCTCCTCGCGCGCGGTGAAGGCGTCGAGGTGCCCGCCCAGCGACTCGAGGCTCGCGGCGATGGCGCGCGCGTCGCGGCGCTCCGTGCCCTTGAACATCATGTGCTCGATGAAGTGGGAGATGCCCAGCAGCTCGGCCGGCTCGTCGCGCGCGCCAGCCCTCACCCACACGCCGACCGCGATCGAGCACCGGTCCGGCACGCCCTCGGTGAGGAGCGTGATGCCGGAGGGAAGGAGCGTCTTGCGATACCCGAGGTCCGTCATGTTCCGCCCCGATTACAGGCCACGTGCCCGAAACGCCGAGTGGCAGGTCGCCCTGCCACCCGGACGAAGCCTCGCGATGAAAGGGCCGCTCAGCGGCGGCGGCCCCGGTCGCGGTCCCGATCGCGACCCCGGTCGCGGTCCCGGTCGCGCTCCCGGTCTCCCCCGGTGCCGGCGGGCACTCCGCCCTCCGGCTCCGGCAGCAGGGCCTTGCGGGAGAGCTTGATCTTCCCGTCGCGGTCCACGCCGATGACCTTGACCATCACGATGTCGCCGACGTTGAGGACATCCTCGGTCCTGGCCACCCGGTGGTGGTCGATCTCCGAGATGTGGAGCAACCCGTCGCGACCCGGCACGATCTCCACGAAGGCGCCGAAGGTGACCACGCTGCGCACCTTGCCCTGGTAGACCTTGCCGACCTCGGGGTCCTCGGTGATGT
>CAYHRW010000456.1:0-1843 GCA_964359105.1 uncultured bacterium | reverse complement strand
ACGGCGCGCCCGAATTGGGAGAGGCCGCCAGCGAATGGCCCACCCAGGTCGTGTCAACGCCAGCAGCTGCGGAGGTTCCAAGCCTCGATGCGCGCGAGACCCGCTCCTTGGCCATCTTGGCGTTCATCAGCTTCTCGCCCGGGTCGCCGTCCATCTGTGCGAGCGCCGTGCCGGGAAGGAGTGCGGTCATCCCTGCGAGGAGCAGGAAGCCGACGATGGGATTTCTCATGAATCACCTCGACGCAGCGCGGCGGCAAGAGGTGCGGCCGCGACGGAACTCGCCTGGCTGGAGGAGGGCGCAGGCGCGGACGCGGACGATGGCGACGAGCGGCGCACGCCAGCGGGGGCAGTCGCCTGTCCGCCTCGCTGTCGCAGGGGAGGCTGCGGCTCAATGGTCGGGAATGCAGTGGGCTCAGTCAAGGGACTTGTGCCGGCTGCAGCGGCCGCGGCACTTCCTCCTCGCGTCACGCGCCCCCGGCTCAGGCCGCGGGCGGGCTCTCCCTGCGGCGCACCAGCGCGGAGGTGGCCGCTCCGGCGATGCCGCCCAGGAACGCGACCGGGGCCACCGTGACCGAGAGCAGGAAGAACACCGGCTCCTCGGTGTGGAGCGCGGCGCTCAGCGCGTTGTGGAGCACGACACACACGGGGAAGAGCACGGCCGCGCCCGCCGCCACGGCCAGGAACCACCTCACCGGCCAGCGCGCCACCGCCCCGGTCACCACGCCCGCCACGATCGGAACGGCCACGAGGACCCAGATACCCCACATGACGCACACCTCGTCCCGAGAGAGGGTCGGTGTCCCCGTGGGGTGGAGAGGCAGACGGGAGCCTACGCCAGCAGCCCCACCCGAATCCACGGTTTCGTGAGGACCGTGTCGCGGAGAGGCGCGCCGCCGGCGTGGCCCTGGCTAATGCTTCCAGACCAGGTTGACCCCCGGCCCGCGCTCGCCGTAGACCAGATAGGCGTCCGCGTGGGTGTTGAACAGGCTCACCCGTGTGTGACGAGCAGTGTCGGCTCCCACCACCGCTCCCCCGACGCCACCGCGGATCTCCCATTCGTAGGCCGGGGTGCCTGACCACGCCAGATGCACGCCGAAGCGACGCTTGGCGTGGTGCAGGAAGCGACCGCTGCGCTGGCGGATGGCGACCGGTTCGCCGTAAGTGAGCGGCTCGTCCGACTTCGAGGGGCGCACGAACGAGAAGCCCCTGCCTGCCTTCGCCACGTACCTGAGGTTGATGCCGTAGCGGCGCGACGACCAGACCAGGAACTTCCTGGCGCTGAGGTTGTAGAGCGAGAGGCTGTCGTTCGCCGGGATCGGATGTCCGCCCGGCACGATGCGCCAGTTGACGGCGCTCTGGTCCGCTCCGCGGCCCGGGACGGCGAGTGCGACCAGCAGGACGGCCCCGCCCAGAAGGATGGCGATACGCTTCATCTCTGTGCCCTCCGCGCGTGCGGCGGCCGTGGCCGGGAAAGCCGGACGGTGGCGGGACGGGCGGGCTCGCGGATCGAGCCCGAGCCAGGGCGCCGCGACGTGGGCGCGATGCTAGCCGAGTCAGGAGCGAAAAGCACGCGCGGAGGACGCCCTGCGAGGTTCTGACCGATGACCCGGCCAGAGCGTGTGCCCGCGATCCTCCGACCCCGACGCCCTGGTGCAACTGCCGGTTCACCCTACCGACGTATCGAAGACGCCGCGTGGCGAGGCGCGGGACGCGGCGCAACACCAGGGGGTCGGCTTGTTCGCTGCAGGTCGCTCGTTCGGTGGTGGTGGCCCCGGCAGGAGTCGAACCTGCGGCACGCGGTTTAGGAAACCGCTGCTCTATCCGTCTGAGCTACGGGGCCACG
>CAYHRW010000455.1:0-1863 GCA_964359105.1 uncultured bacterium | reverse complement strand
TTCCCGTCCGGGCGGTAGACCGCGTAGCGGTACGGCTCGGGCGCCGGCTGGAAGGTCCGCACGAACTCGACGCCCGCGACCTGCGGGAGCATCACGCGCACGGCGAGTCCGTCGAGCAGCGCGGCGCGCACGTTTCGCTCCCAGTAACTCTCGTTTGGCGCAGGCGGCGCGCCGACGCCGCCCGCGGCGATCGGCGACCAGAACCGCAGCCGCACGCAGGTCGGCGAGCGCGTTCGTGGCGATGCGCGCGCGGTCCACGGTGGGGTCGGCCCTCAAGCCGGTCGTGCCGAAGGGGAAGATCTCGACCTTGCGCACCAGCGCCACGCCATTCACCGCGAGCGCCACCGCCAGCGCCGCGGCTCCCGCCCATGCTGCGACCGGCCGCAGTCGCGCGAGTGCCGCATCCAGCGCCGCCGCCACGCACCAGGCGATGCCGGCGAGCGGGGCGTAGAGGTAGTAGTGGTAGGTGTGGTGCTCGAGCGGGAGCACGGGCGCGAGGAAGGCGAGCGTGAGCGTGCCGGCCGCCACCCAGCCGCGCGCGCGCAACGCGCGGGAGCGCAGCCCGGCCAGCCACAGCAGCGCTGCCGCCGCGCCCCAGGGGTAGACCGCCGGATCGATCGCGTCGCTGAAGCTCCGCACCAGCGGCAGCGGGACGTCCAAGCTCCAGCCGAGATAGGTGAGCGCGTTCCACGCGACGGCGGGCGAGAGACCGGACCCGTAGGGGCTCGCGTGCGCGCCGCGGACGTGCTGACCCATCACGTCGGCAGCGAAGTAGTAGACCACGTAGGCCGCTGCGACCAGCGCTAGCGACAGCACGGCCGGGTCGCGCCACGCGCGGCGCCCGGCCGGCGTGCGGTCGGGCTCCGACCCCAGCACCGCGGCCGCGGCCACGGGCAGCAGGAGCACCGACTCCTTGCACATCAGGGCGAGCGCGTAGAGCGGAAGCGCGGCCCAGCGCCAGCGGTCGCGGCGCAGCAGCGCGAGGAGCGCGGCGAGCGCGAACAGCAGCGCGCCCGGATCGCCGATCGCCGAGATCCAGTAGAGCGCGGTGTAGAGCGCCGGGTGCGCGGCGAAGAACACCGCGCCGGCGAGCGCCGCGGGGCCGCCAAGCCTGCGGCGCAGAAACACCCAGAGGAGGAACGCGCAGGCCGCGTGGAGCGCCAGGCTCGCCAGGTGATACGCCCGCGCGTCGAGCCCGGCGGTCGCGCGCATCGCGTCGAAGAACGCCTGATGCGAGAGGAAGCGCCACGGCTCGGCGAGGCGCGGCAGCAGCCCCGCCGCCCGCGCCAGGCCGGCGAAGTCGTCCTGCGAGAAGCCGTAGCCGAGCGCGCCGCGGAACACCAGCACGGCGGCCGCGGCGACCGCGAGCCCCGGCAGCAGCCGGAGCGCCGCGCCGCGGCTCTCGGCACTGCGCGCGGGGGAGTGGGCGAGCATGGAGCGGGATGGTAGCAGCGTGCGCGGCGACGGTCACAGCTCGCGCGTGCGCGGGCCGAGAATGTGCTGGCCCCCCGGCCGTACGGGCGCTAACCTTCTCTCTGCGCGGGCGACCCCCCTGCCCGCGCTGCGGCCCCTGCAGGACGCCGTGGCGGCCGCCGGGCCTTACGGCATCGCAGGAGGTTCCCATGGTCGCCCTCGAATCGCCGCTCCCGTCGCTTTCCCGTGCCACTCCCAGTGTCCTGCACGGGACGCGCGCCTCAGAGTCCCATCCACCACGCTCGAGCTGCGCTGCTCGTGGCCACGCACTCCACTCGCGCGCGAGGACCGGGCGCGCCTCCGGTCTCGGGCGCACGTTCCCCGCCTGGCTCATCGCGGCTGCGCTGGCCCTCGGGGTGGCACCCGCCGTGGCCCAGGTGGTGGACACCA
>CAYHRW010000454.1:0-1880 GCA_964359105.1 uncultured bacterium | reverse complement strand
GCCGCGGCGAGCGCGGGCGCGCGCAGCAGGAACGTGCGTCGGTTCACGCGCGCGATTCAACCACATCGCGAGCGCGGAGACGAGCGGCGGGCGCGGGTGCCCCGCGCGCAACCGGCCGCGCGTGCCGGTATCGAGCCCGCACCTCCTACGGTTTCACGGTCACGCTCACCTTGACGCCCATCTTCTCCATGTCGCGGAACAGGCGCGCCGGGTCCACGACGTGGCCCATCAGGTGGAGCCCCGGCTTCGCCACCGTCCCGTCGAGCATCTGCTGGATGCAGGCCACGGTCGGGATCGCGGTGAGCTGGTAGCCGTCGTCGTCGTCGCTGCGCACGCGGACCTCGACCGCACGCGGCTTGCCTTCGCACTCGCCGGTCGCGGTGAGCGCGATCACGATGGCGTGCGGCGGCCGCGTGAAGGTGCGCACGCCCCAGGCCATCAGGTGCGCGAGCGGCCGCGCGCCGAGGCCTTTGCGGATCGAGCCCAGCACCAGCGCCGCCGGGAGCACCAGCCAGTCCACGAAGGCGTTGAAGCCCGAGGCGTAGAACCCCGCCTCCTTCAGTCCGCACATCCGCGGCACATCCTCCAGGTCCTCGTCCCACAGCGGCCAGCACGTGCGCCTGCCGAACCCCGGGCCGAAGTCGAACCTCCGCGTGTGCGTGGAAGGCGCCTTCTGCCAGGCGCCGTCCTTCCAGATCAGCATCTTGTACTCGGTGATCATCATCACCAGCTCCACCATCGAGTCCGCGCTCGGCGCCGCTTTCACGCGGAAGAGCATCCCGCCGGCCGCCGTGTCGCAGCGGGTGAAGTGGCCCGCGGCGAAGCGGAACAGCGCCGAGGGAAGGCCCGGGTGCAGTCCGGCCTGGGTGACGAAGCAGCGTCCGTTCCCCACGATGTCGCGCTCCATGCCGCGCAGCACGTGGAGCGAGCGCGCGGGGTGCACGTCCACCAGGTCCACTCCCGCGGCGATGGCGACGCGCGGGAGCGTCTCGGTGAAGGCGGCGGTGGGGCCGCAGTCGAGCACCAGATGCACGCCCACGAGCGCCGCGGCGAGGCTGGTCGGGTCCAGTGCGTCCACCTGCGTGGCGCACACGCGCCCGTCGTGGCACCCGGCGGCGAGCGTCGCGGCGAGCGCCTCGGCCTTCTCGCGGTGGCGGCCGCCCAGCACCAGCCGGGCGTCGGTCTGCTTCAGCAGCCAGCGGGCGCACGCGGAGCCCGCCGCGCCGTAGCCGCCCAGGATCAGGATGGTCTTCCGCTCCATGACGACCCTCCATGGGCCGAGCGAAGCCGGTCGGGACCCTCCGCGGGGAAGTTCCGAATCTACTCCTCCGCGCGGCATGTTTCACGCCCGCGAGCGAAGGGGCTTCGTGTACATTGGCCGGACCCCCGGTGCACAGGAGAGGGCGCGATGATCGTGATGAAGTTCGGCGGCACCTCGGTGGGCGTCCCCGAGAACTTCGAGCGGGCGGCACGGCTGGTGGCCGAGCGGCTGCCGCGCGACCCGGTGGTGGTGGTGAGCGCGCTCGCGGGCGTGACCAACCAGCTGGTGGACTTCTGCCGCGAGCCGGCGCGCCGGGGCGCGCTCGCCATCGAGATCGCCGAGCGCCACGCACGCTTCGTGCGCGCCACCGGGCTCGACGAGGCCGACCTCGAGCTGCCGCTCTCCGCCTGGGACGAGGAGGCGGCGCTGCATCTCGATTCGGGCGAACCGCTGCACGGCGCGGCGCGCGACCGGGCGCTGTCGTGGGGTGAGAGGCTCGCCGCCGCGCTGTTCGCGGCGAAGCTGCGCGCGCTCGGCGTCCCTGCGCGCGCCGTGGACGCGGGCGAAGCCGGGCTGGTCACCGACGAGCGCTTCGGCGCCGCGCACCCGCTGCCCGAGG
>CAYHRW010000453.1:0-1884 GCA_964359105.1 uncultured bacterium | reverse complement strand
CCAGCAGGTAGTCGAGCTCGCCCCAGTCCACGTCGTGCAGGAAGCTCTTGACGGCGCCGTGGAGCATCGGCCCGCGCCACACCACGGCCTCGCCCTCTTCGACCAGCAGGCCCATGGACATGAACTGCACCCCCCAGGCCTCGAGCGGGAGGATCTTGCCGTCGCGCTGCGAGGGCTGGCGGCGCGTGCCGAGCATGCGCGGCAGGTTGGGGCCGTAGATGTCGCCGTCGAGCAACCCCACCTTCGCCCCGGCCTGCGCCAGCGCCACCGCCAGGTTCGCCGCGACCGTGGACTTGCCCACCCCGCCCTTGCCGCTGCCGATGGCGATGACGTGCGCGACGCCGGGAAGCGCCTTGCGGTCCGCGGTCGGAACCCGGGGCCTGGGCATGCGCGAGGTGGTGCGCAGGGTGAGGTCCCGCACCCCGGGCACGGTGCGCACCGCGGCGCGCACGTCATCCTCGATCTGCTCCTTGAGTGGGCAGGCGGCGGTGGTCAGCACCAGCGTGAACGAGACGGCGCCGTCGCTCACCGCCAGGTCCTCGATCATGCCGAGAGTGACGAGGTCGCGGTGCAGGTCCGGGTCCTGCACGGTGCGCAGCGCGTTCAGGATGTCGTCCGGGCTCACGGTCGCCATGGGTGGCAGGTCTCTCTCGCCGCTCGTGGAAGCCGACAGCGTCGTCGGGGCCGGCGCCGTACGCCGGCCGCCGGGCTCAGGGACTGGTTCCGGCGCGGCTCCGGGGCGGCAGCCGGATGGTACCCCCCGGCGGGCGGTCACCACCCCCTGCCACCTGCGTTCGGTTCTCGGGGCCCACCCTGCGAACCGCTCGGGCGAACCCTAGAAGGCTGACCGAGAACGGGTTACATTAGGGGCCGAAGCCCGGGCGAGTCAAGCGTCCGGGCCGCCGTCCGGGCCGCCGCGACGCAGATCCGACGTCCTTCTCGATGCACCGACCCGTGAGGCGAACCATGGCGGCCCCGGCGCCGCTCTCCACCGTGACTCCCTGCGCGGCCCCCGCCGCACCGGCTCGCTTCCCGGTCCAGCCGCTGCTCCACCTCGACACGCTCTGGATCCAGGTCGCGGGCACGCTCTGCAACCTGGCCTGCACCCACTGCTTCGTCTCGTGCGGGCCGGGCGATGAGCGCCACCCGCTCATGGGCCGCGCGGAGGTGCGCGCGCGCGTCGCCGAGGCGCTGGCGCTCGGGGTGAAGGAGTTCTACTTCACCGGCGGCGAGCCGTTCCTGCATCCCGGGATGCTCGAGATCCTCGCGGACACGCTCGCCCACGGACCGTGCACCGTGCTCACGAACGGCACGCTCTTCACCCGGCACCGGCTCGCGGAGCTCCGCCGCGTGGCCGACAGCGCCCGCTTCAGCCTCGAGCTCCGCGTGAGCCTCGACGGCCTCGGCGCGGCGGGGCACGACCGTTTCCGTGGCGCCGGCAGCTTCACGCGCGCGATGGAAGGTCTGCGCGCCCTAGAGGAGGTCGGCCTGCTGCCGATCGTGACGCTCACCCGCGTGACCGACGAGGACCCGCTGGCGTTTGCGCAGCGGGCGCTCGAAGCGCTGCGCACGCTCGGGCTCACCCGCCCGCGCGTGAAGACGCTCCCGCTGTTCCGGCTCGGGCGCGAGAGCACGCGCACCCGCGGCTACGCCGAGAGCGAGACGCTGGCCGGGCTCTCCTGCGGCTGCTTCGACCCCACGCGCCTCCAGTGCGGGTCCTGCCGCGCGGTGACGGCGCGCGGGGTCTACGTGTGCCCGCTGCTGGTGGAGGAGCCGGGCGGGCGCATGGGCGACCGGCTCGCCGACGCGCTCGGGCCGTTCGAACTCGCGCACGGCGCCTGCCACACCTGCTGGGTCACCGGGATGACCTGCGCCAACGGCTGA
>CAYHRW010000452.1:0-1898 GCA_964359105.1 uncultured bacterium | reverse complement strand
ACCGTCACCGCGAACGCGAGCTTGAGCAGGATGCCGAGCTTGATGAGGTCGCGGTTGCGCTCGGGGGCGCGCGCCACGAACCAGAACCCGATGCCGAAGATGGCGATGAGCGCGGCGTTGAGCTGGATGTACGCGGGGTGGTTCGGCAGCGCGATGTCGAAGCGCGCGTAGATGGCCTTGAAGGCCACGAGGAAGACGACGCCGAGGATGAGGTCGTAGGCTGCCGCCAGCAGGAACAGCGGCCGGATCCATGCGGGGATCATCAGGAGGGGTCCTCCGGTTGCGGGGTGGCACGGCCGGAGCGGCGCAGCTCGCGGAAGAAGCGCTCGCGGCGCCGCTCGATGAAGTCGCGGTCGTAGAGGCGGCGCCCGAGATCCACCAGCCCCTCGCGGAGCCGTTCGGGCGTCATGTGCGTGGGCACGTGATTCACGTCGAACAGCGTGCAGCGGTCCCAGTCGCCGTCCGCGAGCAGCCGGCCCTCGGCCTTGAGGCGCGCGTAGAGCGGGGTGCCGGGGAAGGGCGTCAGCACGGTGATCTGCACCTCGAAGAGCCCGGTGCGCTCCACGAAGTCGTACACCGCGTCGAACACGTCCTCGGTGTGCCCGTCGAGCCCCAGCACGAAGCACCCATTCACCGTGACGCCGTGCGACTGGATGGCGCGGATCGCGCTCTCGTAGTCCCCCTGCTTCGCCAGCTTCCAGTTGCTCTTGAGCTCGAGTCCGTCGAGCCCCGCCGTGGTCGGGCTCTCCAGCCCGATCAGCACCTGGCGGCAGCCCGACCTGCTCATCAGCTCGAGCAGCTCGGGATCCTCGGCGATCGAGATGTCGGCTTCGGTGAACCACTTGATCCGCTCGCCCTCGAGCGCCCGCAGCAGCTCGCGCGCGTGCCGGTGGATGGCGAAGCTGTTGTCGTCGGCGAACTCGATGAACGGGTGCGGCCAGATCTCCTTGATCCGCCGGATCTCGGCGATGACGCGCGGGACGGGCTTCAGCGCGTAGCGCGTGGTGAGGATGACCGAGCTGGCGCAGAACTCGCAGCGGTGCGGGCAGCCGCGTGCGGTCTGCACGGTGAGCCGGTTGTAGCGCGCCGGGTCGAGCAGCTCGTAGCGCGGCACCGGGGCGTCGCCCAGGTCGTAGGACAGGCCGGGGGCCGGTCGGTACTCCCCGGCGAGGCGGCCACGGCGGAAGTCCTCCACCACGCGTGGCCAGGAGAGCTCGCCCTCGCCCACCACGGCGGTCGCGCCGTGGGAGCGCGCCTCCTCCGGCAGCGCGGTCACGTGCAGGCCGCCTATCACGACCGGGACGCCGCGCGCGCGGTAGCGCTCGGCCAGCTCGTAGGCGTCGCGGATCTGCCCGGAGTACGAGGAGAGCGCCACCAGGTCGAAGCCGTCCGGCAGCTCGCCCTGCACGCGCAGGTCGGAGACCTCGTGATAGGCGACCTCGATGTCGGGCGGCGTGAGCGCCGCGAGCGTCAGGAGCGACAGGCTCGGCAGCGAGGCGATCACCTGGCTGCGCTCCACGAAGCCGGGGAGCGTAAGCCCGAGCTTCGTGAGCTCGGGATCGGCGGCGCGCACGCCGCTCAGCGCGATGAGCCCGATCCTCATGGCCGCAGCATCCCCGCGACGACGAGCGACGCGCCCAGCACCAGGCTCACCACGGGAACGGCGAACAGCGGCTGGAGCCGCGGCCGGAACGCCGCGAGCCCGCAGCACAACGGCATGGTGAGTCCGCCCGCGATGAAGGCCCGCGAGGCGAGCGCCAGGGCCGCGGGGCCGAGGTGCAGGCGCTCGGCGCCGAGGGCGAACAGCACGTTCAGGATGCCGAGGCCCGCGAGCGAGACGTGGCCGAGCCGCAGCAGCCGGCGCCGGAACGAGCCGTAGCCGCCGAGCCAGTCGTCCT
>CAYHRW010000451.1:0-1906 GCA_964359105.1 uncultured bacterium | reverse complement strand
GCGCTGCTGCTGCTGGCGCCGCCACAGTCGAACTGGTTCTGGGGGGTCAACGGATTTCGTTCGGTCCCGCCGGCGGCGCGGCTCGGGCTGCTGCTGGCGGCCGGTGCGGCGGCGCTGGTGCCGGCGCTGCGGCTGCGCGGGCGGTCGGCCTGGGTGGTGCTGGCCGGGGCGCTCGCGGTCGCGCTGGCGTTCCCGCTGCACGAGCGCATCCACCTGCTCGGGGACACTCAGACCCGCATCCGCTCGATCGCGGTGTTCAGCACGCAGCTCTTCGAGGTGACGCTGCGCGAATGGTCGCAGAAGCTGCACGCCAACCCGCTCGACATCGCGGTGGACTTCCTCGGGCCGATCGGGCTCCATCGCCTCGGGCTCGGTGTGCTGGGCGGGATCTCGACGGTCTCGCTGCTGCTGGCCGCCGCGTTCTTCGCCGGGCTGTGGCGGGTGAGCGCCCGGCTGCCGGTCGCGCCGGAGAACCGCGTGGCCCTGTGCTGCGCGCTCGCGCTGGCCGGGACGCTCGAGACCTTCGCCGGATACTCCGAGTCCACCGGGCTGCTGCTCGCCACCGCCGCGTGGTGGTGGGCCGAGCTGCTGGCGCCGCTCGACACCCGCGCCCGGGCCGCCCGCGCCGCCGGCCTGGCGCTGCTGCTGTTCCTCGGCCACCGCATGGCGCTCGTCATGCTGTTGCCGCAGGCCTGGCGGGCGCTCGGCACGCCACTCCCGGGCGACCAGCCCGGACCCCGCCGGCTGCTGCTGGGCCTGAGCGCGGCCGCCGCGCTGCTGGCCGCGGCGGTCCTGCTGGCCGGCGCCGGCGCGGCCCAGCTCGCCACGGACTGGCGAGACCTGCTGGGCGGCGCGACCCGGCGCGGGCCGCTTCCGATGCTGCTCCCGAGCGACGCGCTCAACATGCTGGCGCTGCTGGCGCCGCTCGCGCTGCTGGCGCCGCCGCTCGCCGGGTGGAAGGCGCTGCGGGCCTTCACGTACCGGCCCGAGGCGCGCCTGCTGCTCGCCGCGGCGCTGCCGCTCCTGCCCCTCGGGCTCATGCTGCCGGTGGGCGGAGGCGGGCTCGGGGCGCAGCGCGACTTCGACCTGAACGCCCTCGGCGGCTGGACGCTGACGCTCGCCGCCGGCGCGCTGCTCGCGACGCTGCCGGCGGCGAGGCTGCGCGGCGCACTGCTGTGGCTGCTGCCGGCTCTCGTGCTCGGCGCCGGCGGCTGGGTGGCGGTGAACGCCGACGAGCGGGCCGCGATGGGGCGCGCCATGGCGATGGCCGCCCGGCCGCCCCGCATGGCCGATCCGCACTTGAGCGCGCTCCATGTCTGGCTCGGCCAGCGCGCCATGGACCTCGGCCGCCCCGAGCTGGCCGGGGGTTACTACGACCGCGCCTTCGCGGTGGGCGGCAACCCGCGGCGCGCGCTGCTGGCCGCCGAGGCGTGGGCGGTGGCGGGCGACACCACGGCCGCGCGCCGCTCGCTGGCGGCCGCGCGCTCGCGCGGGGGCCTGAGCCCGGGCCTGGAGCGCGGGGCGGCGGCGATCGAGCTCATGCTCGCCGAACGCGCCGCCGACACCGCGCGCGTCGTCCGGCCTTTGCGTTGAGGCCGCGGCTACCGCGGCGAGAGCGCGAGCGTGCCGATGTCGGTGGTGCCGCCCGCGGCCACCACGAGGTTGGCGAGCGAGGTGTCGCGGAAGTTGGCGGCGGGCCGCACCAGCAGCGTGTAGCTCCCGGCCGGGAGCAGCGGCAGCGAGAACGCCGCCTGGCGCGCCGCGGTGGTGACGGTGCGCAGCGTGTCCCCGGCCTGCACGGCGTGCAGCGTCACCGGGATGTCCGCCGGGTCGAGGCGGCCGGCGATGGCGCCGGTGCCCGCCGCGTCCAGCACGCGCACCACCGGGCGCAGGATGAACTTGTCCG
>CAYHRW010000450.1:0-1917 GCA_964359105.1 uncultured bacterium | reverse complement strand
CACGCCGGGTCCACCGCACCGCTCGCCAGCACGTGCTGGGCGTAGATGTCGTAGTCGGTGCCGCTGCGGAAGTCGTACCAGGTGACGATGGCGCCGCCCGCGCCGTCGGAGACGATGGCGGGGGCATATTGGTTGTTGCCGGCCATGCAGAGCGCCACGCCGTCCGCGGGCCACTGCGCCGTGCCCGCGGCGTTGACGCGCCGGGCGTAGATGTCGTAATTCGTGCCGCTGCGGTCGTCCACCCAGGTGACTATGGCGCCGCCCGAGCCGTCCGAGACGATGGTGGGATCCCACTGGTCGTTGGCGGCGGTGCAGAGCGCCACGCCGTTCGAGGTCCACTGCGCCGCGCCCGCCGCGCTCACGCGCTGGACGTAGATGTCGTCGGTGCCACTGCGGCCGTCGTACCAGGCGACGACGGCGCCGCTCGCGCCGTCCGTGACGATGGTGGGGTTGAACTGGTTGTTGGCCGCCGTGCAGAGCGCCACGCCGTTCGCGCTCCACTGCGCCGCGCCGCCTGCGCTCACGCGCTGGACGTAGATGTCGTTGGTGCCGCTGCGACCGTCGTACCACGCGACGATGGCACCGCCCGCGCCGTCCGAGACGAGGACGGGAGTGAGCTGATTGCCGGTGGCGGTGCAGAGGGGCACGTTGACATAGGGATCGTGGGGCCACGCCGCCCGTGCGACGTGCGGGGTCAGAGCCAGCGCGAGAGCTGCGACCAGCAGAACGCGGAGCAGGCGAGAGGGCTTGCGCGGCACGGCGCACCTCCGATTCGAGAGTGGCGCCCGTGGAGCCGAGAGGCCGACACGGCCTCGGCCGGCATCCCGGGGAGCCGGGGGATGAGCGCCATTCCTGCCCGGGCTCCAGACCCCCAAAGTCTGGCACCCGGGCCGCGGCAGAGGCAACGGAATTCCCCGACGTCCGAGGGGTCGCCGCGGCGCGAGGCCGTCGCGTCCCGGCAGGCGATCCACCGGGGAGGGGCTCCCCGGGCCCGCAGCGCTTCCCCTCCGCCGCGCTCTGCTGCTAGATTGGGCCCCGCGCGTGACCACGCGGCGTCCCGCGCTTCACCTCCCTCTTCACCGAGTCCGATGAAGCTCCCGATCTCCTGGCTGCGCGAGTGGGTGGACGTGGACGCCTCTCCCGAGGCGATCGCCGACGCCCTGACCCGCCGCGGCTTCTACGTCGAAGGCATCGAGGCGCACGGGCACTCCTGCCCGGGCGTGGTGGTCGGGCGCGTGCTCGAGGTGCGCCGGCACCCCAACGCCGACAAGCTCACGCTGTGCCGCGTGGACTCCGGCGCCGGCGAGGTCACGGTGGTGTGCGGCGCGCCCAACGTCCACGCCGGGATGATCGCGCCGCTCGCCACGGTGGGAGCGAAGCTCCCGGGCGGGCTCGCGATCAAGCGCAGCAGGATTCGCGGCGAGGAGAGCCAGGGCATGCTGTGCTCGCCGCGCGAGCTCGCGCTCGCGGACGACCACCAGGGCATCCTCGACCTCGCAGCGTTCCTTGCACCGGGGTTGGAACTCACGCCCGGGCGCCCGCTCGACGAGGTGACGCCGCCGCCCGACGCCGTGCTCGAGGTCGAGGTGCCGTTCAACCGTCCCGACGGGCTCGGCATCGTGGGCCTGGCGCGCGAGGTGAAGGCGGCCTTCGGCGGCCGCTGGACGGCCGCGGCGCAGGCGCGGCTCGGCGCGCGCTGGAACGGGCGCGCCGACTTCGACCTCGAGCTCGAAGACGCCGAGGGCTGCCCGCGCTACATCGCGCAGGTGGTGGATGGCGTCACCATTTCGCCCTCGCCGACCTGGCTCCGGCGCCGGCTCGAGGCGGTGGGCCAGCGCCCCATCAACAACGTCGTGGACCTGACGAACCTGGTGCTGTTCGAGCTGGGCCAGCCGCTCCACGCCTTCGACCTCGACC
>CAYHRW010000449.1:0-1935 GCA_964359105.1 uncultured bacterium | reverse complement strand
GCTCGGCGGTGGCCGGCTGCACCTGCGGCCCGCCCGCCGTCACCGCGCGCCCCGGCTGCCGGCGGCCGCGGGCTCGCCATCCAGGCCCGCGAGCGCGTCGCCCGGCCACATCCCGGCCGCCGCGCGCGGCGGCGCGCCCGGCAGCGCCAGCCCCGCGACCTCGGCGAGGAACCAGCGGTGGAAGCTCAGATCGGGCGTGAGCTCCGGGTGGAAGCACAGGCCCACCGCACGGCCCGCGCGCACGCCCACCGGCTCGCCGTCGGCCGCGCGCCGCGCCACCACCTCGACGCCCGGGCCGACGCGGCGGATGCGCGGGGCGCGGATGAAGACGCCGAGGAAGCCGGAGGCGACCCGGGTCTCGACCGGCGCGCTGAAGGAGTCCACCTGGCGGCCGTAGGCGTTGCGCTCAACCTCGATGTCGAGCACGCCGAGCGGCGGCGCCGGCAGGACACAGGAGCCGCGCCCGAGCAGGATGACGCCGGCGCAGGTGCCCAGCACCGGGCGGCTCCTCGCGAACGCCTCGAGCGGCGCGCGCAGCCCGGTGACTTCGAGCAGGCGCAGCATGGTGGTGGACTCGCCGCCCGGCAGCACCAGCGCGTCGAGCCCCTCGAGGTGCCCGGGCAGCGACACCCGCACCACGCGCGCGCCCAGCGCCTCCAGCGAGGCGCGGTGGCGCGCGAAGTCGCCCTGCAGGCTCAGCACGCCGACGGTCGGGGGCATCACCGCCTCACCACCCCCGCTTCGCGAGCAGCTCTTCGGCCGGGATGCTCTCCATCGAGAGCCCGCGCATCGCATCGGGCAGCCCCTCGCTCAACTGCGCGAGCACGTCCGGGCGGTCGTAGTTCGCCACCGCCTGAACGATGGCCCGCGCCATGCGAAGTTGCGCGGCACGGGTAGCGTCCGCCAGGACCTTGCCGCGCTCGTCCTTCACCGTGATCTCGAAGATGCCCGAGCCCACGAACACGGACTCCGCGCCGAGCTGCATCATGAGCGAGGCGTCCGCGGGCGTGGCCACGCCGCCGGCGGCGAAGTTGGGGACCGGGAGCCGGCCGGTGCGCGCCACCGTCTTCACCAGCTCGTAGGGCGCACCCAGCTGTTTGGCGGCCGCCATCAGCTCGTCGTCGCGCAGCGTGGCGAGCCGGCGGATCGCGCCGGTCACCGCGCGCATGTGGCGCACCGCCTCGACCACGTTGCCGGTGCCGGCTTCGCCCTTGGTGCGGATCATCGCCGCGCCCTCGCCGATCCTGCGCAGGGCCTCGCCCAGGTCGCGGCAGCCGCACACGAACGGCACCTTGAACGGGTGCTTGTCGATGTGGTGCTCCTCGTCGGCCGGGGTCAGGACCTCGCTCTCGTCGATGAAGTCCACGCCCAGCGCTTCGAGGATCTGCGCCTCGGCGAAATGCCCGATGCGCACCTTGGCCATCACCGGGATCGAGACCGCGCTCTCGATCTCCTTGATGAGCTTGGGATCGGACATGCGCGCCACCCCGCCCTCGCGCCGGATGCGCGCCGGGATGCGCTCGAGCGCCATCACCGCGCACGCGCCGGACTCCTCGCCGATGCGCGCGTGATCGGCGGTCATCACGTCCATGATGACGCCGCCCTTGAGCATCTCCGCCAGCCCCACCTTGAGCCGGAACTGTTCGTTCGCGTCCACCGGAGCTCTCCTCTCCCCGCCTAGAGACGGGTCTCGACCGCCGGGCGGTGCAGCGCACGCAGGCGCTCCACCACGGCCGGGGTCGTGTCGAATACGTGGTCCATGTCCGCCTCGTCGTTGCCGTCGCCGAACGAGAAGCGCACGCTGGCGTGCGCGTCCTCGGGGCGCAGTCCCATGGCGGTGAGGACTTGCGATGGGCCGGGCGAGGCCGCGCTGCACGCCGAGCCGGTCGAGACCGTGATGCCATGCCGGTCGAGCTCGTGCAGCACCGCCTCGCC
>CAYHRW010000448.1:0-1938 GCA_964359105.1 uncultured bacterium | reverse complement strand
TCCAGGACCTCCAGGCAGTTCTCGTAGCGCCCGAACGACGGCATCAGGTAGACCCCGTTCGCCAGGCTCCTGCACTGCGCGAGCAGGTCGCGCGCCAGCCCGACGCCCACCTTCTGGCCCTCGTTGCCGGCTTCGTGCATGCGGGCGCGGATCCAGTCCGGCACGTGGATGCCCGGCACCTCGTTGTGCAGGAACTCGGCGTGGCGGAACGACTGGAGCGGCAGGATGCCGATGAGGATCGGGATCTTCGGCAGCCCACCCAGCCGCTCGAGGAAGCGCTTCCAACACTCCAGCTCGTAGACCGGCTGGGTCATCACGAACTGGGCGCCGGCCTCGAGCTTCCTGCGGAAGCGGTCGAGTTCCACGTCGAGGTCCTCGGCGGTGGGGTTCACGCCGCAGCCCGCCGCGAACCGGGTGGTCGCACCGATCGAGGTCCCGGCCAGGTCGGTGCCCCGGTTCATGGTGCGCACGATGCGGATCAGGCCCACCGAGTCGGTGTCGTACACCGCCGTGGCGTTGGGGTAGTCGCCCACGCTCGGCGGGTCGCCGGTCAGGCACAGGATGTTCCTGAGGCCCACCGCGTGGCAGCCCAGCAGGTCGCTCTGCAGCCCCATCAGGTTGCGGTCGCGCGTGGTGACGTGGAGGATCAGCTCGAGCCGCGGGAAGTGGGCGCGGATCTGCCACGCCAGCGCCGTCGCGCTCATGCGGATGCGCGCCATCGGCGAATCCGCGATGTTGAAGGCGTCCACGCCGCGCTCGGCCATCAGGCGCGCGCCCTCCATGACCTTCTGCGTATTGACGCCGCGCGGCGGGTCGATCTCGACGCTCACCACGAACCTCTGGCGGAGCTTCGCGAGCAGCGGGGGCTCGGCCTCCTCGCGCGGCGGCTCGACCGGCGCGGGGGCCTGCTCGAGCACGCGCACGTCCGCCCCGGGCGCCAGCTTCTCGGCCGGCAGGTGCGAGGCGAGCCGCTCGCGCATGGCGCGCACGTGCGCGGGCGTGGTGCCGCAGCAGCCGCCCACCAGGCGCACGCCCATCTCGACCGCGCGCGCCGCGAAATCGCCGAAATACTCGGGGCTCGCGAGGTAGAGGAAGCGGCCGGCGTGGAACTGCGGGAGCCCGGCGTTGGGCATGGCCGAGACCGGGGCGCCGTCCGCGACCTGCAGGACCTGCTCCAGCACCTCGAGCGTGGCCTGCGGGCCGACGCCGCAGTTGACGCCGACCACGCTCGCGCCGGCCTGCCTGAGCGCGCGCACCACCAGCGCCGGCGTGTGGCCGTAGAGCGTCTTGCCGTCGTCGCCGAAGGTCATCTGCGCCACCACCGGCAGGTCCGCGGTCACGCGCCTCACGGCGCGCAGCGCGGCCAGGATCTCGTTCAGGTCCTGGAAGGTCTCGAGGATGACGCAGTCGCAGCCGCCCTCGAGCAGCCCTTCGGCGGTGGCGAGGTAGGCGCGCTCGGCGTCGGCCGCGGTGATGGAGCCGAAGGGCTCGAGCGGCTTGCCGAGCGGGCCCACCGAGCCGGCGACGAATGCGCTGGCGCCCGCGATCTCGCGCGCGGCGCGCGCCACCTTGACGCCCTGCCGCGCGATCAGGCGCGCCTGCTCCTCGAGCCCGTGCGCGCCGAGCCGCACCGCATTCGCGCCGAACGTGTTGGTTTCGATGAGCTCGGCGCCGGCCGCCAGATAGTCGCGATGGATGCCCTCGATCAGCGCGGGCTTCGAGAGGTTCAGCTCGTCGAAGCAGCGGTCGAAGGGGATGCCGCGCTCGTAGAGCTGGGTGCCCATGGCGCCGTCCGCCAGCAGCGGGCCCTGGGCGAGGCGTTCGAGGAAGGGGGCTAGCATGGGCCGCGGGACTCTACAGGCGTGCCCTCCGGAGAGGCAAGGCCGCGAATCGCGCCACGTAGAATGTTACCCGAGGGTGGATCGTCGCGACATTTGA
>CAYHRW010000447.1:0-1950 GCA_964359105.1 uncultured bacterium | reverse complement strand
GCCTGCGTTTGGCAGTGGGCCGCTCCGCATGAGTTGCCCCACTATGGGGCCCGGCCCCATCTCGACCATCTGCTATGAGGCCCCGTGTCAAGCGCAGATTGCGTGCAAGTCGTGGCAGCATTGGTCGGGTCCGCTCTTGGTGTGCCGGTGGCACACGTGGGACCGGAGTGAGTCCAGAGGACGAAACAGGAGCAGGGCCGCAGTCTTCCGACGTGCCACGGGGGGCAACCCGTCGGTGCCGCGGTCGCCGGGCCGCCGGTCCGGGACTCCGCCACTCTTCGGTGCGCGCAGGGCGCTCGCTATGGGGTGCCGTGGTTCCTTGGCTCTGGGGTGAGGGGTGGCTCCTTTCCTGTTGCTCTTAGGCCCGGGTCAAGCGCACGTCGCGCACACGTCGCGGCAGCCTCGGATCATTCTGCTATTCGTGTGACGGTGCACACAAGGTAGTTGGATTCGGTCCAGAGGACCGGAGCGGGGTCGGGGCCGCAATCTTCACACGTAGCACGATAGGCTACAAGATGGTGCCGCGGTCACCCGACCACCGATCCGGGACTTGCCACTCGGTGCGCTCGGTGCGCCAGCCACGGGGCGCCAGGGTTCCTTTGCTCGGGTGTGAGATGACGCTCCTTTCCATAGGGGACAGGTCGGTCGCACTACTGCAGACGCCTCAGGCCTGCGCCGCGGCCGGCTCGGGCTCTGGGGCCGCAGGCTGGCCGGGCGTGTAGGTGCTCTCTGTGGTCACGAGGTGCCAGAGCAGGATCGCCAGGTGCCGAGCCACGGCTACGATCGCTTTCTGCGCACCGCCCGTCTCGCCCACGAGATGGCCGAAGAGCTTCTTGGCCGCAGGGTCCCGCTGGACCCACTGCCAGGAGGCCTGGACGAGCACCCGGCGCAGATGGGCGTTGCCGGTCTTCAGGATCGGCCCGCCCTTCGCCGTCTCCCCGCTGCGGCTCACGCGCGGGGCCAGCCCCGTGATGGCGCCGATCGTCTCCGGCGTCGGGAACCGCTTCGGCTCCGGCAGCTCCGTGGCGAAGGTCATGGCCGTAATCACCCCCACGCCGGGCACCGAGCACATCCGCCCCACCGCCGCCGCGTGGCGCTCGCCGGCCGCCAGCTCGCGGATATCCTGCGCTGAGGCCACGAGCTCCTGACGCCCATGGTCGAGGTCCCGCAGCAGCGAGGCCAGGCAGCGGCCCAGCTCCTTCCCCAGCACCTGTCGGTGCAACGCCGCCACCGCCGCACGGCTCCAGTGCGCAAGCCCCGCAGGCTCCGCCACCCCGTGCTGGAGCAGGAAGCTCTTGATCCGATGCCGGGTCCGGCTCATGTCGCCCCGCACCTGCTCGCGCCGCCGCAGCACCTGGCGGTCCGCCTCCTCCTGCCGCGTCAGCACGTAGATCGCCGTCAGCATCCCCTTGGCGTCCAGGCGGGCCATCTGCCCCGCGTCGCGCCGGTCGCTCTTGTTCGAGCGGCCCGCTGCCACGGGCGTCTTCGACGCCGCCACCACGTCCGCCGAGAACCCCCGCTCCCGCAGCATCCGTGCCAGCGACAAGCCCGTCGGACCCGCCTCGTACACCACGTGCGCCACCTGCGCGCGCACAGGCTCCAGACGCCGGCACAACGCCTCGGAATCGGCCGGCTGGGTCCACTGAGCCACCCACTCCCGGCCCTCGGTCCACACGCTCACCTGGTACGTCTTCTTGTGCACGTCCACTCCCACGAACGCCACCTCCTCGGCAAGAAGCCGAATCTCCTTGCCTGCGCGACGCCGACCTGCTACGCTGTTGCCCATGGCCGTGGTCTCCTTCCGGCGGGTGAACGAAAACAACAACAACACTCTTGTTCATCCTACCAAAGGTCACCACGGCCTACATTCTATCTTCACCACCTTCCCCACCTTCCCCCCCCTGGCAGATGGTCGAGATGACACCCAGCCGTCTCCGAGCGTCTCTTTCG
>CAYHRW010000446.1:0-1963 GCA_964359105.1 uncultured bacterium | reverse complement strand
TAGTGCTCGGCCGGGATCGCGTCATCCACATCGAAGACCTGCCTGACGACCTGCGGCAGGGTCTTCGAAGCGCACCGGGCCCGGAGCACGTCCACCTGCTGGCCGACATGGAGCGCGAGCAGATCGTCCGGGCCCTCAGGTCGGTGGGTGGCAACAAGGCGGCGGCAGCCAGGCTGCTGGGGCTCGATCGCAAGACGCTCTACCGGAAGCTCGACCTCTACGGCATCCCGACCTCCTGATCCCTGGAGTGCCCCGCGGCGCCCCACATGTGGCGAAACGCTACGGAGCGGGCTGCCACACCGCGGCCGGTCCGCGGCGTCGGCCGAGTGAGTTCCCATCGCCCCATCGCGTGCGCAAGGCCCTCCGTCGCGCTCCTCGCGCGTGCTGCGCCCCGGGACCCGTGAGGTGTCACGCGCGGCACGCCCCTTGCGAGAGCACTGCACGGCTTTCACCGACGAGGCGAGTCCGGGATTCGAAGGACCTCACCAAGGTCACGCCTTCGGCGTCCCGGCAGAGCGAAGCCCTTCCGAGGCGAAGGTCACGGGGGGGGCCGGGTGGACCGGTCGGGAGATCGGAGACCCGCCCCCAACCCACCCGGCGTGCCGTCCTCGCGAGAGGCGGCACGCCGCCGGTTTCGAGGCCCGTGCAGGGGGACGTGGTTCCGATGGACGGACCGACTGGTCGCGGCGAGCACGCACCCGGCCGCCTTCTCGAATTGGATTGGGCCGAGATCTCCGAGCCCGGATGCTACTTGCTCATCTCGTCCGGCCTGCTCGCGAGGATCTACCCGGACGAGGTGAGAGCCCGGCGTCGGGGGCCCCGTTCGAGGGCAGGCGCGCGGGTGGTCAAGCTCTCGGACAACCCCGGAGATCCTCTGCAGACACTGCGCTCGATCGCCGAGCGACACGACTACCTCGTGAGATTCTAGAGGACGTCTGACGCGGCGACGAGCGTTCCACAACACACGGAGGTACCCGTGAGGATCCCATCTGCTTCCAGTCTGTTCGCGGTGAGTGCGGCACTACTGCTCGTCCTGGGCGCCTCTGGATGCGCTCACCGGGCCGTGAAGGCCATACCCGCGCCGACCACGCCTGCACCCCCGACCCACGAGACCACGACGCCTCCCCACGCGGAGCCGCCCGCCCCGGCGGCGACCATCGCGTCGGAAGACCTTGCCCCCGCCTTCTTCGACTTCGACTCCTACGCGCTTCGCGACGATGCTCGAGCCGCGCTCGACCACGACGCGAAGCTCCTTCGCGAGCACGCCGACATGCAGGTCACCATCAGCGGACACTGCGATGAGCGCGGCACGGTCGAGTACAACCTGGCGCTGGGAGAGAGACGGGCCCGGGCGGCCCACGACTACCTGGTGGCGGCAGGCATCGCCGGCTCGAGGATCCAGACCATCTCGTATGGCAAGGAGCGCCCCTTCGAAGACGGCCACGACGCGGCCGCGTGGGCGAAGAACCGACGCGCCCATCTGGTCCTCCGGTAGGATCCCGGTCGCCGCGCCGGGCGTCGCGGTCGGTGCGTCGCGGGGCCCGCTCCGCTCGACGCGGCCGCACGGGCAGGGCGACCCCGGGCCACGTGGCCGGGGCGCGCAGCGAGACTCCCGCGCCGCCATCCCCCGGCGGTCCGCCCTGCTCACACCGCGACGGCCGTACCGTCCAGCGCCTTCTCGGTCTCCGGGTCGAAGAAGTGGAGCTTGGAGTAGAGGAAGTGGAGTCTCGCCTGCGCGCCCACCGCGGGCGCGGTCTGGCCCGGCACGCGCGAGATGAGGATCCCGACCGGCGTGTCCCAGTGGACCAGCACCTCGTTGCCGAGCGGCTCGAGCACTTCGACCGTCCCGTCGAGCGCCGCGCCCGGGCCGTCGGCGCGCAGCGCGAGGTCCTCGGGCCGCACCCCGATCGTGACCGCCCTGCCGCGCACCGGCTCCAGCCGCGCCGCCAGCTCCGCGGGCAGC
>CAYHRW010000445.1:0-1966 GCA_964359105.1 uncultured bacterium | reverse complement strand
AGACGAGGCTGGGGCCGTACACGCTGCCGCTGGGGCAAAGCTCGACGCCATCGGCGGTCCACTGGGGCGTGCCCGCGGCATTCACCCGCTGGGCATAGAGGTAGGAGGAGGCCTCACCGTAGCGGGAGTCCAGCCAGATGACGATGGCGCCACCCGCGCCGTCGGAGACGATCTTCGGGTTGGTCTGGTTGCCGCCCACGCTGCAGAGCGCCACGCCGTCGGCGGTCCACTGGGGCGTGCCCGCGGCGCTCACCCGCCGCGCGTAGATGTCCCAGTAGCCGCTGCGGAGATCCTGCCAGGTGACGATAGCACCGCCCTGGCCATCGGAGATGATGGCGGGGAACGTCTGGGCGTCTGTCGCGGTGCACAGCGGCACGTTGACGTACGGGTCGTGGGGCCAGGCGGCGTCAGCGGGCGGGGCAACAGCGCTGAGCGCGAGCATTGCGGCAGCCACGATGAGGCCAGCGGGTACGGCTCGGGCGGTCATGGTCCACCTCACGGCGCGGGCCGCGGGTGACCCGCGCATTGACCCGAGGCGAGCGGTCCCGGCAATCGGGGTGCGGCCGCCCCGGGAGAGAGACGCGTAGATTCTCCGCCCGCGGAGGGGCGCGTTCAAGATGGATCGGGGGCGGGGGCGCCAGGTCGCCTCGCCCGACTGCCGCCGTTGCCCGATCGGGCGAAGCGATCCAGTCCGACCCGGAGCGCACCCCGCGGCCCGGCGTCCCGGAGTCCGGCTTGACTCGCACCGGGCCGCTTCCTAGGCTGCGCGCTCGGCGTTTCGCACACGAGACTTCGGAGGCCGACGTGCAGCGCGTGCTGGCACTGGTGCTGGCGGGAGGGAGCGGCGAGGAGCTGAGCGTGCTCACCACCGAGCGCGCGGTCAGCGCGGTGCCGTTCGGCGGCAAGTACCGGGTCATCGACTTCGTCCTGAGCAACTGCTGCCACTCCGGGATCGAGCGCGTGGGACTCCTCACCCAGCACGCGCCCGCCTCGCTCTACGACCACATCGGCTCGGGCCGCCCGTGGGACCTCGATCGCCGCAGCGGCGGCGTGCTGATGCTCCAGCCCTACCTCACCCGCAGCGACGCCGGCTGGTACCGCGGCACCGCCGACGCGGTGGCGCGCAACTGGGACGTGGTCGAGGGCTTCGCGCCCTCGCGCGTGCTCATCCTCTCCGGCGATCACGTCTACCGCATGGACTACCGGCGCCTGCTGCACACCCACGAGGAACGGCAGGCCGCGGTGACGCTGGCGGTGGCGCGCGTGCCTTCCGACCAGTCGCGGCGCTTCGGCATGGCCACGGTGGACCCCGCGGGCCGCGTGCTGCGGCTCGACGAGAAGCCCGAGCACGCCGACACGCCGTTCGCCTCGATGGGGATCTACCTGTTCGAGACCGCCGCGCTGGCGGAGATGCTGCGCGACCGCCCGGTGGACCTGGTGCACGACGTGGTCCGCCCGATGCTGGCGGCCGGCGCGTCCGTCCACGCGCACGAGTTCAACGGCTACTGGGAGGACGTGGGTAAGATCCGCTCGTATTACCGCGCGAACCTCGACCTGCTCGCGGGATCGCCCCGGCTCGAGCTCCACAATCCGCGCTGGCCGCTGCTCACGCGCGACGAGGAGCGCCCGCCGGTGCTGCTCGGCGAGGACGCGGTGATCGAGGAGAGCCTGGTCGCGAACGGCTGCCGGATCGCCGGCAACGTGCGCCGCGCGGTGCTGTTCCCGGGCGTGAGGGTCGAGCCGGGCGCCGAGATCGTGGACGCGATCGTGATGCAGGACACCGTGGTCGGGCGCGGCGCCCAGGTGCGCCACGCCATCGTGGACAAGCACGCGCGGATCGGCGCGGGCGCGGTGGTGGGCCGCGGCGCGCCGCCACGCCGCGCCGCGCGGGCGAGGTACGAGCGGCGCACGCTGGGAGGCAAGGACGCGCCGCTCCCCGACCGCGGGCGCGGCGGGCGCGGGGCCC
>CAYHRW010000444.1:0-1967 GCA_964359105.1 uncultured bacterium | reverse complement strand
TACCGCTTCGCCATCAAGATAATCCTGGTGCTCCTCATCATAGCCTTGCTCGACTACATCTATCAGCGGTGGCAGTACACGGAAAATCTGAAGATTACCAAGCAGGAAGTCAAGGACGAGATGAAGCAAACCGAGGGAGACCCCATGATTCGCTCCCGCATCCGCCAGCGCGTGCGCGAGGGCGACGCCGTGCGCGAGCAGCGCGCGCTGGCGCGGCGGGAGCAGCGTCGCCCGCGCGGCGCGCGCCACGAGCGTGCCGGCCTCGACGAGCGCCGGGCCGAACTCGGGCGCAGGCGCGCACCGTTCGGCGAGCAGCGCCAGCAGGCGCTCCGCCAGGGCGCGTGCGCGCAGCGCGTTGTCGAGCGCGGTCGCGGAGAGCGCGCACAGCCCGGAGAGCAGCTCGATGTCGGCGGGCGCCAGCTCGAGGCCGTCGAGGCGCTCGTCCAGCAGCAGCACGCCGGTCAGTCCCTCCGCCCCGCGCAGCGGCGCCACCACCGCCACGCCGGCCGCCACCAGCGGCGGCACCTCGTCCGCCAGCTCGGGGAAGCGCTCGAGGTCGCGCCGCAGCACCGGGCGGCCGAGCCCCGCGAGCAGCGCGGCCAGCCCGCCGCCGGGAGCGAGCGCCACGCCGCCCAGGCGCTCGAGCCCGTCGCCGCGCACCGCGGCCGGCGCGAGCACGCCGTCCGGGCCGTCGGCGAGCAGCAGGCCCGCCATGCCGACGCCGAGCCTCGATTGCGCGGCGGTGAGCAGCCGCCGGGCCAGCTCGTCGGGATCGAGGGTGCGGTGGAGGTCGTGCCCGAGGCCGAACGCCAGCTCGCGCAGGCGCTGCTCGCGGCGGGTCTCGAGGTGCGCGCGCTTCGCCTCCTCGCGCGCCCGCGCCAGCTCGCGCTCCAGCTCGCGAACCCGCGCGCGCGCCTCGCGGGTGCTGGCGGAGCGGGCGAGCAGGCGCTTGACGCGCGCGATGAGCTCCTTCGGCGAGAACGGCTTCGCCAGGTAGTCGTCGGCGCCGCGCTTGAAGGCGAGCAGCCGGGTCTCGGTATCGATGGTGGCCGAGACCATGATGATGGGCACGTCGGGATCGTCGGGGTCGCGGCGCAGCCAGTCGCACACGTCCAGCCCGCTCTTCTTCGGCAGCCGCACGTCCAGCACCACGAGGTCCGGCCGCTCGGCGAGCGTGCGCTGGATGGCCTCCTCGCCGTCCGCCGCGCTCAGCACCTTGAAGCCGTGGGCTTCGAACGCGATCTCGAGCAGCTCGACCACCCGCCGGTCGTCGTCCACGACCAGCACGCGCGGGGCGGGCGCGATGCCCGATGCCGGCTCGCCGGCGGTCATGGCGCGCCCCGTGCGGCGAGGCCCAGGCGCACCAGCAGCGCCTCGAGCGCCTCGCGGTCGAAGGGCTTGCGCAGGGTGCGCGAGATGCCGGCGTCACGCGCGACCGCCACGTCGTCGGCGTCGCGCACCAGCACCACGAGCGGCGTGTGGATGCCGTGGCGCGCCGCCAGCTCGCGCAGGAACTCGGAGCCGCTCGCGTCCGGCAGCTCGGCATCCACGCACACCAGCGACCAGCGGCGCCGGTCGAGCCAGGCGCGCAGCGCGGCGGCGCTGTCCACCGCCTCCACCGCGAAGCCCGCGCGCTCGAGCATGCGGGTGAGGAAGATGCGGGCCGTGATCGAGTCCTCGGCGATCAGCGCGGTGTGTCCCGCGAGCACGCCGGCCGGCGGATCCGGAACGGCGGGAGCGGCCGCGTGCCAGGGCGCGCGTGGCGGCGGCCCGGGCGCGACCGGGTGCGGCGGCGCGGGAAGCGGCGCGCGGGGGACGGCCGGCGGTGCGGGCGCGACCGGCTCGATGGGCTCGACGTCCGCGGGCGTGAGCAGCGTGAGCGTCGGCCCGACCGGCATCCGCCTGCCCGGCCGGAACGCGGCCTGCGGAACCAGCACTGCCACGCGATCAACGCGCTCGCGGAGGAG
>CAYHRW010000443.1:0-1968 GCA_964359105.1 uncultured bacterium | reverse complement strand
CCTGGTCGAGGAGGTGGCGCGCGCCCACGGCTACGACCGGATCCCCGAGAACCCGCTCGAGACCCACGGTGTCTACGCCACGCGCAGCGCGCGCGAGCGCGGGCTCGAGCGCGCGCGCCGCGCGATGCTCGCGCGCGGGCTCACCGAGGCATGGTCGAGCACGCTGCTGGCGGAGCGCGAGGCGCTCGAGGCCGCGCGGCTGCTGGGTGACGACGAGCGCGCGTTGGTGCGGCTCGCCAACCCGATGAGCCGCGAGGGCGAGGTGCTGCGGCCGAACCTGGTGCCGGGTCTGCTGCGCGCCTGCGCGCACAACCTCCGGCAGGGCGTGAAGGCGGTGCGGCTGTTCGAGACCGGCGCGGGCTTCCGCGCGGGGGCGGGCGCGCTGCCCGAGGAGACCCTGATGCTCGCCGCGGTCGTGACCGGTCCGCGCCATGCGCACGCCCACGATGCCGCGCAGCAACTCGCCGACCACGACGATGCGAAGGGCCTGTGGGAGGCCTGGCTCGAGGAGATGCGCGTTGACACTGCCGAGTGGCGGGCCTATCCTGCGGCCGGTTGGAAACCCGGTGCCAGTGCTGAGGTTGCAAGCGGCGCTTCACGCATTGGATGGGGCGGCACGCTGGCCCAGCCGCTGCTGCGGGCGTGGGAGATCGAGGTCCCGGTCCACCTTTTCGTGGCGCTCCTCGATCCCGTGTTCCGCGCCGCGAGCGCGAGGCGCGGCGTCAGCCTCCCGGGCCGGTTCCCGCCGGTGAGCCGCGACGTCGCGTTCTTCGTGGCCGCGTCGCGGACGCATCACGAGGTGGAGCAGGCGCTCACCCGCGCGGCGGGCGAGCGGCTTGCCTCGGTCGAGCTGTTCGATGTCTACGCGGGTCCCGGCACTCCCGCGGGCATGAGAAGCCTGGCGTACGCGCTCCAGTTCCAGCATCCGGAGCGCACGCTCACGGAGGCCGAGGTCCAGGCCATCCAGGACCGCATGGTGGCGGCCGTCGCGAAGGAATGTGGCGGCCGGCTGAGAGAGAGATGACCGACACCGCCGTCATGACCACCGATCTCGACAGGCTCAGCGAGCGCATCGAGAAGGCGGCCGCCCTGTTCCAGCAGGTGCGCGCCGACCGCGACCGCCTGCAGCGCGAGCGCGACGAGCTCGCGCGCCGCGTCAAGGATCTGGAGCAGAAGCTCCAGGGACAGGACCCCGCCGCGCTCGCCGGCGAGCTGCAGGCGCTCAAGCGCGAGCAGCGCGACTGGCAGGTCGAGCGCCGCGAGGTGGCGGTGCGGATCGAGGCGCTGCTGAAGAAGCTCGAGCGGCTCGAAGGCTGAGACCGCGCCGCGAGGACGCCATGGACACCAAGAACCTGGTCGAGGTCCAGATCTTCGGTCACAGCTACACGATCCGCGGGGAGGCCGACCAGTCCTACATCCTGGGCGTCGCCGCGTACGTGGACCGCAAGATGCGCGAGATCACCGGGAAGCTGCCGGTCGCCTCGCTGTCGAAGGTGGCGGTGCTGGCGTCCCTCAACATCGCCGACGAGTTGTTCAAGGAGCGCACCCTGCGGGAGCAGCGGGACCAGGAGCTCAGCGACCGCGCGGCGCGGCTCAACGCCGTGCTGGACGATTTCATCCGGAGCGGCGCGTCGTGACGGGGCGCGGGGCGCCCCGGTGGCACATGCATTCCCTGCCGTGCTCGTGATGCAACGCAGTTCTTGAACCAACAGAACTCAAGAAGGGTCTCCCGGTGGCCGGCAACGCCGTGCCGCGGCCCGGATCCGGCGCCCGAGGTCCCCCTGCGGGGACGCGGGGCCGCGTCCGGGCTCGCGGAGGGCCCACCCGGTCGAAGGGGAACCCACCTGGCTCGCCAGGTCTCAAGAACTCCCGGGCACACGGCATTTCGGCGGGGATCCTCTCCGGCCGGGGGGCCCCCCCCCCCCCCCCCCCCCCCCCCCCGCCCCCCCCCCCCCCCCCCCCCCGGCG
>CAYHRW010000442.1:0-1971 GCA_964359105.1 uncultured bacterium | reverse complement strand
GGATTCACGGGCTCGCGGCGAAGGTCGGCCGCGGGCCCCGCTCAGGTTTCGCTGCGCTCGATGCTAGCAGCCTCGCGCCCGGCGGCCGAAGCTGAATCTGCGCCTCGCGGCTCCGGCAGGCTGGTTCCCCGCGCGGCCGGGGGGCCCCGGCGAGGGCATTCGGCCGCCCGGGCGGGACCAGAGGCGCGCGGCACCCGGTCCCGCTCACTGCCTCGCGATCCGGCGCTCACCGCACCGCGGCCAGCCTCTGCGTGAGCGTGCGGCCTGCGGCCTCGAGGCGCACGAAGTACAGCCCGCTCGCCACCGCGCGCCCGCCCTCGTCGCGCCCGTCCCAGCGCACCGCGTGCTCGCCGGCCTCGAGCGCGCCATCGCGCAGCGAGCGCACCCGCCGCCCCTGCTGGTCGAACACCGCGAGCGAGACCCGCCCCGCCCGCGGCAGGCCGAAGCGCAGCGTCGCCGCGTCGCGCATCGGGTTGGGCGTCGCGCGCGCCAGCCACAGCTCGCGCGGGACTCCACTGCCTGGCACGTCCACCGTGCCGGCAGGCTGCACCAGCGCGAAGCCGCTCTCGTTGCCGTGCACGTCCACCGCCGAGAGCTTGTAGTAGTACGGCTCACCCGCGGCGTCCGCGTAGCCGGTCCCGGTCAGCATCGCCACCAGGTTGCCGGGGCCGGGGACGAACCCCGCGCTGCTGCCGCGGTAGAGGCGGTAGCTCGCGAAGTCGGGCTCGCCGCTCTGTCCCCAGAGCAGCACGCTGCTGCCGTTCGAGTAGGCGCCGGTGAACGGCGCCGGAGTGCCGGGCGAGAGGTTGTCCACCGAGTAGCCCGAGTCGGGCGCCGAGAACCACCGGTCCGAGGCGTAGCTCGAGCCGGCGCGCGCCTCCACCATGAACGCGGTGCGCGGGTTCGAGCCGCCCACTGAGTCGCCGGTGGTCGCGGCCACCAGGCTGTAGCTGGCCAGGATCGCGGCGGACTGCGAGCCGACCAGCTCCCACGCGTAGTCCGTGGCGGCGAACGGCAGCACCAGCCAGCGGCCCGAGGCCGCGGCTTCGTCGGGGTCGTGGGTGATCGCTCCGGCGAGCCGCTCGCGACCGAGCAGCGCGGCCTGCGGCGCCGAGCGCCACAGCCGGTACTCGTAGATCCCGTAGGTCGGGTCCGCATCGAGGTAGCTGGCCGCCCACGACACCTTGACGTTGCCGCCCTGATCGTTCGCCACGTCGCGGACGCTGGCGATGGTGGCCTCGGGGTTGCCAAGCCGGCCGAAGCGTTCGATGCGCTGCGCGTAGATGTCGTCGTCGGTGCCGCGGCCGTCGTACCAGGTGACGATGGCGCCGCCCGACCCGTCAGAGACGATGGCGGGGGAGTTCTGGACGCCGGCGGCGCTGGAGAGCGCCACACCGTTCGCGGTCCACTGCGTCACGCCCGTGGCGCTGACGCGCTGGGTGTAGATGTCGTAATTCGTGCCGCTGCGGTAGTCGCGCCAGGCGACGATCGCGCCGCCCGTGCCGTCCGGGGCGATCCTGGGGATGTCCTGGTCGTCGGCGGAGGTGCAGAGCGCCACGCCGTTTGCAGTCCACTGGGTGACGCCCGCGACGCTGACGCGCTGGGTGTAGATGTCGTAGTTGCTGCCGCTGCGGAAGTCGTACCAGGTGACGATGGCGCCGCCCGAGCCGTCGGAGACGATGGCGGGGGCGTACTGGCTGTTGGTGGAGGCGCAGAGCGCCACGCCGTCCGCGGTCCACTGCGTCGCGCCCGCCGCGCTCACGCGCTGGGCGTAGATGTCGAAGTCCGTGCCGCTGCGGTAGTCGCGCCAGGCGACGATGGCGCCGCCCGCGCCGTCCGAGGCGATGGCGGGGTTGTACTGGCTGCCGGCGGCGGTGCAGAGCGCCACGCCGTTCGCGGCCCACAGCTTGACACCTGTGGCGCTCACGCGCTGGGCGTAGATGTCGTAGTCGGTGCCGCTGCGGAAGTCGT
>CAYHRW010000441.1:0-1971 GCA_964359105.1 uncultured bacterium | reverse complement strand
GGTCGCGCCGAGCCCGTGGAGCCGACCGCGCGGCGCGGCGGTACGCTTCGAATCCATCTTTCCCAATTCTTCCTGCTGCCCGGCGCCGGGTTCAAGGTTTCGGAATTCGTTCGCCAGGCGCGCGCCGCGGTCGTAGCCTGAGCACCCTCGTTCACGGTCCAACCCTCCCCCGACCCCGGAGGTACGCGTGGCCGCCCCGATACGCGCCGCAGCGCTCGAGCACTCGCCGCTCTCGAATCCCGACATCGCGCCCATCCCGATGGAGCGTCGCACCTGGAACTGGTGGCACTACTGCGCGCTGTGGATCGGCATGTCGGTGTGCATCACCACCTACACGCTGGCCTCGGGCCTCATCGACTCGGGGATGTCGTGGCGGCAGGCGATGCTCACGATCTTCCTCGGCAACTGCATCGTGCTGCTGCCGATGCTGCTGAACGCGCACGCCGGCGCCCGCTACGGCATCCCGTTCCCGGTGTTCGCGCGCGCCTCGTTCGGCGTGCTGGGATCGAACGCGCCGGCGCTGCTGCGCGCGCTGGTGGCGTGCGGCTGGTTCGGGATCCAGACCTGGATCGGCGGCCACGCGATCTTCCAGCTCGCGCGGCACCTGTGGCCCGGGATCGCGACGCTGCCGAACGTGGTGCCGCAGTTCGTCGGCATCTCGACCGGGGAGTTCCTGTCGTTCCTGCTGTTCTGGGCGATGAACGTGTGGTTCATCGTCAAGGGCACCGAGTCCATCAAGTGGCTCGAATCGCTCTCGGCTCCGTTCCTGATCGTGGTGGGGCTCGCCCTGCTCGGCTGGGCCTACGTGCGGGCCGGCGGGTTCGGGCCGATCCTCTCGCAGCCGTCGCGGTTCGGAAGCCAGGCCGAGTTCCTCGCCGTGTTCTTCCCGTCGCTCACGGCGATGGTGGGCTACTGGGCCACGCTGTCGCTCAACATCCCCGACTTCACCCGCTACGCGCGCTCGCAGAGGGACCAGGCGCTGGGGCAGGCGCTCGGACTGCCCACCACGATGACGCTCTACGCCTTCATCGGCGTGGCGGTGACCTCGGCCACGGTGCTCATCTTCCCGGGCGGGAAGGTGGTGTGGGATCCGGTCGAGCTGCTGGGACGCATCGGCGGCCCGCTCACCGTGATGCTCTCGATGCTCGCGCTCGTCGTCGCCACCCTCACCACCAACCTGGCGGCGAACGTGGTCTCGCCGGCCAACGACTTCAGCAACGTGGCGCCGCGGCTCATCTCGTTCCGCACCGGCGGGCTCATCACCGCGGTGATCGGCATCGTGATGATGCCGTGGAAGCTGCTGGCCTCCTCGAGCGGGTACATCTTCACCTGGCTGGTGGGCTACTCGGCGCTGCTCGGGCCGATCGGCGGGGTGATGATCACCGACTACTTCCTGCTGCGCCGCCGTCGGCTCACGGTGGACGACCTCTACCGGCGCGGCGGCCGCTACGAGTACGCCCGCGGCGTGAACCCGGCGGCCGTGCTGGCGCTCGCCATCGGCATCGCGCCGAACGTGCCCGGCTTCCTCGCCCAGGCGTTCCCCGCGGCGTTCCCGCAGGTGGGCCCGTTCTGGCGCGGGATCTACTCCTACGCCTGGTTCGTGGGTTTCGCCCTGGCGGGGGCGAGCTACCTCGTGCTCATGCGGGGGCGCGTGGACGAGCCCCGCTGACGGGCGCGCCAAGCCCTTGCCGCGAAGGGGGCTCACCGCCTTCCCGGGCCTCACGGGGCCCCCTGGCTGTCGTCCCGAGCCCCGGCCGTTGAAGCCCGTCGCATCCTCGTAACGAAGATCATGCTGTTGACGAACTAGATGGAATCCGATAACTTCCGTGCGCAATCTAACGTTCACGTAAGGGTGAGGGATGAGCCTTCATAGTTCCACGGGCAGCCAGCTTCTCCGCATCGGGGACATCGCGCGGGCGACGGGCAAGACCGTCCGGGCGATCCACCTCTACGAGGAGATGGGGCTGCTCA
>CAYHRW010000440.1:0-1994 GCA_964359105.1 uncultured bacterium | reverse complement strand
CGATCAGCGTCAGCACGAACAGCGCCTCGAACATGATGGCGAAGTGGTACCAGAAGGACATCAGCCCGCTCAGGAAGGGGAGCGAGGAGAAGATCTGCGCCATGCCCACCGCCAGCGACACCGCGCCGCCCGGCCGCCCGGCGAGCTGCTCGCCCACCTGGGCCTCGAGCAGCGGGAGGTTCTGGACCGCCAGGCCGAGCTGCGCGAATGCCTCGGGCTTCGCGTTGATGGCGAAGTAGTCGGCGGGCTGGAGCGCGCACGCCGCGACCAGCGCGATCACGCCCACGAACCCCTCGAGCACCATCGCGCCGTAGGAGATGGGCAGGATGTGGCGCTCGCGATCGATCATCTTGGGCGTGGTGCCGGAGGCGATGAGCGAGTGGAACCCGGAGATCGCGCCGCAGGCGATGGTGATGAAGACGAACGGGAACAGCGGCCCCGGGAAGACCGGGCCGCCGCCGTGGACGTAGGGGGTCAGCGCGGGCATGTGGAGCCGCGGGTTCACGAGGATCACGCCGACCGCGAGCAGCGCCACCGCGCCGATCTTCATGAACGACGACAGGTAGTCGCGCGGGCACAGCAGCAGCCACACCGGCAGCACCGAGGCGATGAACCCGTAGACCATGATGCCGAGCGCGATGGTCCGGTCGGGGTGGAGGAAGAGCCGATGGTGCGGCGACTGCTGGATCCACGCGCCCGCGCCGACCGCGACCAGCAGCAGGAACACGCCCACCACGGTCGAGGCGCGGATGCTGCCGGGGCGGATCCGGTAGGACCACAGCCCCATGCCGATCGCGATCGGGATGGTGCACAGGATCGAGAACACGCCCCAGGCGCTCTGCTTGAGCGAGTTCACCACCACCAGCGCCATCGCGGCGAGCGCCACCGTCATCACGAACACGATGGCGATGGCGGTCGCGGTGCCGGTGACCCGGCTCACCTGCTCGCGCGCGATGTTCGCGAGCGAGCGCCCACCGCTGCGGACCGAGGCCATCAGGATGACGAAGTCGTGCACCCCGCCCGCCAGCACCGAGCCCAGCAGCAGCCACAGGAAGCCGGGCAGGAAGCCGAACTGCGCGGCCAGCACTGGCCCGATGAGCGGCCCGGCGCCGGCGATGGCGGCGAAGTGGTGCCCGAACAGCACCAGCGGGTGGGTGGGCACGTAGTCGCGCCCGTCGCGCAGGGTGTGCGCGGGGGTGCGGCGCAGGTCGTCGAGCGTGGCGACCCTGGCGGCCAGGAAGGCGCCGTAGGTGCGGTAGGCGATCAGCGCGACCAGCGCCGAGCAGACGACGAGATAGAGCGCGGGCACGGTGTTCCTCCGGGGGGAGCCGTGATCGCCCGGTGGGCGGGCCGCGCGTGCGCGCGACCGCGGCCGAGTCTAAGCCGGCCCGCGCGGGAGCGGCAAGGCCGGGAAGCCGGGTGGCGCAACCGTCTTCCTTGCAGGGCAGGCCGACGGCCGGTGGAGCTTGTTGGCTCCGCAATGAGGCAACGTCACCACAGGCCGCTGGGATTGGAAGATAGATGCGCCCGTGCCGGCCGGCGCATCTTCATTCCGGCTCTTCAGGGAATCGTGCGGGCGAGGATAGCAGCATCGCGCGCGACTTCTTTCGGTGGAGTTGCCCGGACCGGCCTCCACGCCCTCTCGCTGTCCGCTCAGGCGGGTAACGTCGGCACCGGAAGACTCCTCGCGGCTCTGTCCCGGGGAGGTTTCGCGAAGCAGGACAGCGCCACGCGCACCCGCTGCTCGAGCGGAGCGTCAGGCATGGTCTCGCACCGCGCCGCCGCGCGGTGCGCCTCCTCGGCGCGGAACCCGAGCTGCCTGAGCCACGGGATCACCTCCACCGCGGCCCCACGGGCGCGCGCCTCCGCCGCCGCGCGTGCGCGTGCCGCCGCCGCCGCTCGAGCCGCTTCGCGCTTGTGGCGCATGAAGCCGGCCCCGAAGGTGCACTCCGCTGCGTACTGGTTGTGGGCCCGGCAGCGCAGCCGCATCCGCT
>CAYHRW010000439.1:0-1994 GCA_964359105.1 uncultured bacterium | reverse complement strand
CGCCCACGCCGTTGACGCCCGCGCCCGGGCGTGGACAGTGCCGCGGCAAGAGGAGCGTGTGATTCCCGCGCGATGCGCGGGGGCATGGAGCGTGCAAGGGCGGAGGGACGTCCCCGTTCTCCGTTCCCGAGCAGCGAGGTCGCCATGATCGCTTCGACCGCATCACCGACACGTCCCGCCGGCGGGCTCCCCTGGCCGTTCGCCCGCTGGTTCCTGCCGTTCGGACTGCTTTTCGTCGCCTGGCTGTGGTGGGACGTGGCGCTGCGCCAGGCCATCGCCATGCTCGCCGCGCAGCCGCACCGCCCGGCGATCGGCGTGGCCGGGCCCGCCGCCTTCATGACCGCGCTGCGCTTCGTCCTGCTCGCGGCGGAGGCCGCGGTCTACGTGCTCTGGTGGCGCACGCGCGGCGCGCGCCTTCCGTTCGTGCGCTTCTACGTGATGCTCGTGGCGCTCTCCGCCTTCGATCTCTTCGCCATGTCGCTCGGGCGCGCCGCGCTGCGCACGCCCGCGCTGGCGCCGTGGTTCGCGCCGCTCACCGGGATCGCGATCCTCGATCCGCGCACGCTGCCGCTCGGCGCGGGGCTGCGCGCCGGGTTCGGCAGCCTGGGGCTGCTCACCCTCGGGCGCATCGCCTGTACCGCGTGGGCGCAGGCGATGGCGCTTGGGCGCGGCATGCGCGAGCCGCTCCTCGTCACCGGGGGGCTGTGGCTCGCCACTCGCCTCATCCTGTGGTGGAGCCTCGACATCTTCCGCGGCATGAGCCCGCTGCCATGAGCACCGGGGCTCGCGCCGCGCCCTGGCGCATCGTCGCGTGGCTGGGCTGGGGCCTCGCCGCGGGCGCGCTGCTCGCGCTCGGAGTGCTGTGGCGGCTCGAGCGGACCCAGACCTGGGCCACGCCCGCCATCGATCCCGGGCGGTTCGTGGCGCTGCGCACGGCGGCGGGCCCGGCGCCCGCCGCGGGCACCTGGCTGGTGGCGCTCAACCCCGGATGCCCGCACTGCATGAAGAGCCTCGGGACCGTGATCGCCGAGCACCGCGACGACCCGGCGCGCCCGATCATCTCCGTGCTCCTCGTGGACATGCCACAGCGCCTCGACGCGCAGCGCGTCGCCGCGTTGCCGGGCGATGCCGTGTGGTGGGACGCGCGCGGCGACTGGCGCCGCCGCTGGGGCCACCGCGTGTACGGCGAGATCATGCACTTCGACGCCGACGGGAACTACCTCGGCACCGAGCCGCCGCCTCCCGACCCGCTCCCGTAGTCTGCCCCCGTCGTCCGCTCCCGCTGCCTGCTCCTGAGGATCGCCGGCACCGTGCCGGCCGCACGTTCCCCGGCTCCCGTCCGTCTCTCGCCCCCGCAAGCGGAGGTGAAGATGCAGAGCCTGAAGAGACGTGTCCCCCTTGCCACCGCCCTCGCGCTGATGCTGGCGCTGGCGCCGCTCGCGGCGGCGCAGACCGACGCGGCCCCGGAGGCGCAGGACGGCTTCTTCAAGCTGCTCCGGTACGCGGGCTGCGCGATGTCCATCGCCGCGGCTCCGTCCGGCCTCGGCGTCGCGGCCGCGACGGTGCTGTGCCTCGCACTGCTCGTGGATGAGACCCACTAGCCACGGAGGGAATTCGTCATGAAGCGAGTCCACCTGCTCCCCGCGCTGCTCCTCGTCCTGGCCAGCACGCTGGCGCCGCTCACCGCTCCGGCTCAGACCACCGATCCCGTCGCCGACCCCGCGGGCGCTTACGAGAACCAGACCGGCAACTCGGTGATCGGCGTGTTCGCGGCGGCCGGCTGCGGGCTCTTCTGGCGCGCCACCGTCGCCACCGCCGGCACGCAGGTCGGGACCTGGGTCGGCGTCGTCGCCTTCTGCGGCTATGTCATCTTCGACGCGATGACCGATAACAAGTAGTCGCATCATCGGTCGCCTCGTGCAGAAACCCCGCCGTGGCGCGCGTGTCCCGCGCCCCGGAACCGCAGACGGAGCATCCCCTTCCCGCCCCGCAGC
>CAYHRW010000438.1:0-2000 GCA_964359105.1 uncultured bacterium | reverse complement strand
CATCCTCCTCCGCCGTCCGGCGGGTTGCGCACGCCGCGGCCGAGAACGCGAGTCCACGTCATCGTCGTGCTGATGTCACGATGGTCCGGCCACCTCACCCCCGCCTCCTCCCCACCATCACGATGCGGTCGCCCTTCGCGTTGAAGAGGCGCGTGAGCGGCAGATTGATCGCGTCCAGCACCGCCATCGCTGCTCGCTGCACCACCGACTTCTCCCCGTGTGCCCTCCCCGGCGGGATCTTGCTCTGGCGCTGCTCGACCACCTCGAAGCCCGACGACTCGAACAGGTACTCGAGCGGGCCCGGGGTGAACTCCCACAGGTGGTAGGGCGGCTCGCGCAGCACGATCTCCTGGCCGAGCGCGCCGTAGAGCGCGAGGGCGAGACCGCGGGCGAGCGAGTTCGTGGTCGTGGGCCCGCGCAGGTAGAGAATCCCGCCGGGCGCCAGCACGCGCGCGACGTCGGCGAGCACGGCGCGGCAGTCGGGCACGTGCTCGAGCACGTCGCCCATGTAGACCAGGTCGAAGCTCGCCTCGGGCAGCGTGGCGGCGAGCAGGTCGCCCTGGAACACGTCGAGCCCGAGCGAGTGCGCGTGCTTCACGGCGTCGGCGGACAGCTCGACGCCCCGCGCCTGCCAGCCGCGCTCGATGGCGTGCTTGAGGAGCCAGCCTCCGGCGCAGCCCACCTCGAGCAGCCGGCCGGGTGGACGCAGCCGCGCGAACGCCTCGAGCAGCCCGGCGTTCTCGGCGCGCCACGCTTCCTCGTCAAAGTATCCGCTCGCGCTCCGGCCGCAGCGGAAGTCGCGCTCGAAGTAGCCGGCAGCGTAGAGTTCGGCGAGTCCCTCCTGCGTCGGCTGCACGGACAGGAACCGCAGGCCGCAGTCGCCGCATTCGACCAGAGGGAAGCTGCCGCGGTACTCGTAGCGGAGCGGCAGCGGCTCGAGCGACGTGCTGCCGCACGCGAGGCAGCGCTCGAGCGTCCTGACCGGGAGCGGCCTCTCCCCTGTCATGACGCGGCGGCCACGCTCGCGATGGGAAGTGGCCCACGTGTCCCCACGCGCAGCGGGTGCGTGATGCTCGCGCCGCCCAGCACGCGGTCGCCGTCGTAGAACACGGCGAGCTGTCCCGGCGTCACCGCGGTCTGCGGCTCGTCGAATCGCACTTCGACAGAACCGTCCTCACGCGGATGGAGCGTCGCGGGCGCTGCCGCGTGGTGGTAGCGGATCTTGACCTCGGCGCGCGTGCCCTCGCCGGGCGGCGCGGGCATCAGCCAGTTGGCGGGTGCGGTGACGAGCCCGGGCGCGTCCAGCTCGGCCTTCGTGCCGACCACGACCGCGTTCCGCTCCGCGTCCACCGCCAGCACGTAGAGCGGCTCGGACGCCACGAGACCCAGGCCGCGCCGCTGACCCACCGTGTAGTGGATGATGCCGCGGTGGGTGCCGAGCTTGCGGCCGGCGGCGTCGAGAAAGGGTCCGGGCGTGGTGCCGCGCGTCTCTCCGAGATTCCGAACCATGTACCCGGCGTAGTCGCCGTCGGGGACGAAGCACAGGTCCTGGCTCTCGACCTTGTCCCAGAGCGTGAGCCCGAGCCGCCTCCCGTGCTCGCGCACCTCGTGCTTGCTCAACCCGCCGAGCGGGAACAGCACGCGCGGCAGCGCGTCGTAGGGGATCAGCGCGAGCGCGTAGCTCTGGTCCTTCTCGCGGTCGGCGGCCCGGAGCAGCGCCCACGACCCGTCGGCCAGGCGCTCGACCCGCGCGTAGTGGCCGGTGGCGAGCTTCTCGGCGCCGAGCAGCTCCATGCGCGCCACCAGGTCGCCGAACTTCAGGTGCTGGTTGCAGAGCGCGCACGGGTAGGGAGTGCGGCCGCCGGCGTACGCGTCCAGGAACGGCTGGAGCACGCGCGCGCGGAACCCCTCCTCGGCCTCGACCACGAACAGCGGGAAGCCCATCGCGCGCGCCACGCCGCGCGCGTCCTCGATGGCATCGAGCGTGCAGCAGGCGCGCG
>CAYHRW010000437.1:0-2005 GCA_964359105.1 uncultured bacterium | reverse complement strand
GCGTGCTCACCAGCGCGCCCTCGGTGCGGCGGATGCGCGGGTCCACGCCGAGCGCCACGCGCTCGAGCGTCAGCGCCATCTCGATCTTGCGCTCGGCCGGCAGCGCGAGGATGGCGGGGTCGGTGAGCCCGAGGTCGCCGGGCTCGTCGCCCGCGGCTTCCGCCGGCGTGGGCAGCGCGTTCGCCTCGTCGGGGGTCGAGAAGCGCGCGAGCGCGACCGCGTGGCGCGCCAGGTCGTCGAGCGCCTCGGCGCGGAGGTCGGTGGTCGAGACGAAGCCAAGCGCGCCGCCCGCCAGGACGCGCAGGCCGAGCCCGTGCGTCACGCTCTGCTTCAAGCTCTCGATGGCGCCGCCGCTCACCCGCACGGTGAACGCGCGCCCGCTCTCGACCACGGCCTCGGCGTGATCGGCGCCGGCGCGGCGCGCGCGCTCGACCGCGTCGGCCGCCACCGCCTCGAGCGCGGCGGAGGTCAGGGGCTGGAGCGCGCTCACGTCGCGGTCCCCCCGACAGTGATGTCGGTGAAGCGCACCGTCGGCTGTCCCACGCCCACCGGCTTCCACTGCCCGTCCTTGCCGCACGAGCCGGTGGTGCCGTCCACCACCAGGTCGTTCGCCACCGCGTCGATCTTGAGCATCGCGTCGTTGCCGTTGCCGGTGAGCGTGGCGTTGCGCACCGGGTACGTCAGCTTCCCGTCCTCGATGCGGTAGGCCTCGGTGACCTGGAAGGAGAAGTTGCCGTCCGCCGGGTTGACCGAGCCGCCGCCCAGGTTCTTGCAGTAGAGCCCGCGCCGGACCGAGGCGATCAGCTCGGCGGGATCGTGCGGGCCGGCCTCGATGTAGGTGTTGGTCATGCGGCACAGCGGGAAGTCGCGGTAGGAGCTGCGGCGCCCGTTGCCGGTCGGCGCGTTGCCGGTGAGCCGCGCGTTCAGCAGGTCCCACAGGTAGCCCGTGAGGATCCCGTCCTCGACCAGCACGGTGCGCCGCGCCGGCGTGCCCTCGTCGTCCACGCGGAACGAGCCGCGCGAGTGGGGCACCACGCCGCTGTCCACGATGGTCACTCCCCTGGCCGCGACCTGCTGCCCCATCTGCGTGGCGCGGATCGAAGTCTGCTTGCGGATGACGTCGCCCTCCATGCCGTGGCCGAAGCACTCGTGCACCAGCACCCCGCCCCAGCCGGGCGCGAGCACCACGGGGTAGGCGCCGGCCTCGGGGTCCTTCGCGCCGAGCAGCGTGACCGCGGTGCCCGCCGCCTCGCGCGCCACCGCCTCGGGCGGGCGCACGCGCTCGAAGTAGTCGGCCTCGACCGAGCCGCCGCCGGCGGCGAAGCCCTGCTGGCGCTGGTCGCCCGCGGAGGCGTACGCCGCGACCGAGAGCCGCGTCAGGTACTGGCGGTCCTCGGCCCACAGGCCGTCGCTGTTCGCGACCATGAAGCTCTTGGCCGCGTCGGCGAGCGTGGCCGCCACCTCGTGGATGCGCGGGTCGTGCGCGCGCGCCGCGTCGTCGGCGCGGCGCAGCAGCGCGACCTTGCCGGCTTCGTCGAGCGCGAGCGGCGCGGGCGAGGCGAGCGCGAACGGAGCGGGCGCATCCACCACGCGGAACGAAGCGGGGGGGCCGCCCGGCGAGCCGTCGCGGGCGATGCGCCCCGCCACGCGCGCGGCCTCGCGCAGGTCGGGAGCGGCGAAGCCGTCGGCGTAGGCGTAGCCGGTCTGCTCGCCGCGGATGGCGCGCATGCCCACGCCCTGGGTCACCGAGTGCTGCGAGGTCTTGAGCCGGCCCTCCTCGAGCGAGAACGCGGTGTGGATGGTGTGCTCGCCGAAGACCTCGGTGAACTCGGCGCCCTGCGCGCGCGCGAGCGCGAGCAGCTCGGCGACCAGCTCGCGGGGCAGCAGCGTGGCGGGATCGGGCTGGGACGAAGCCATGTGCGGGAGATCACCTCGGGCGGCCGGGACACGCGGACTGCAGGAGCGGCGCAGTGTAGGGGCGTGCCCCGCGCTCCGCAACGCGGGC
>CAYHRW010000436.1:0-2005 GCA_964359105.1 uncultured bacterium | reverse complement strand
CGGCCAGGACGGACGCTCCTGCCCGGTACCCTGCGCCCGATGCCCGAGCCCGTCACGATATGGTGCGTGCTGGCGCCGACGGGGTGCCCGGGGCGGGCCCCCGCGACGCCCTCCCGGAGGGCATCGCGCGCGACCTCCATCAGCCGCCCGGCCTCCCCGCTCACTTCCCCCACGGGGAAGGTGAACGCGCAGTCGCCGTAGAAACCGTCCTTCTCCACGCCCACGTCGATCCCGACCAGGTCACCGTCGCGCAGCGCGCGCGGACCCGGGATCGCGTGGACCACTTCCTCGTTCACCGACGGGCAGATCGCTGCCGGGAACCCGCGGTAGCCCTTGAACGCCGGCCGCCCGCCGTGGTCCCGGATGAACTCCTCCGCCAGTCGGTCCAGCTCGGCCGTGGTCACCCCCGGGCGGATCTCCCGCCCCAGCATCCGCAGCGTGCGCGCCACTAACTGCGCCGCCGCGCGGATCGCCTCGATCTCCTGCCGGTCCCTCAGATAGACCACGTCCGTCTTCTCAGCCGCCCGCGCGGGCCGTGCCGGCACAGCCCACGGCCTGCCGGAGCGCGCCGTACACGTCGTCAGTCGCGCCCGTTCCGGGCACTTCCCGCAGCCGCCCGCCCGCCGCGTAGTAGTCCACCAGCGGCGCGGTCTGCTGCCGGTACACGTCCAGCCGCCGGCGCACGGTCTCCGCCGTGTCGTCGGTCCGCTGCCGGAGCTCGATCTCCGGATGGTCGTCGCAGTGGCGCCCGTCTCTCGGCTGCACCCCCTCGACGTTGTACGTCCGCTTGCACACCGGGCACTCCAGCCGCCCGGTGAGCCGCCGCACCAGCTCCTCCTCCGGCGCCGTCAGGCTCAGCACGGCGTCGAGCCTCTGCAACCGCTCGGCCAGCATCCGGTCGAGCGCGTCCGCCTGCGGCACCGTGCGCGGGAAACCGTCCAGCACGAACCCCTCGCCCGCGTCCTCCTGGGCGGTGCGGTCGCGCACCAGCCCGATCATCACGTCGTCGCTCACCAGCAGCCCCGCGTCCATCTGGCGCTGCGCCTCGAGCCCCAGCGGCGTGCGCCGCGCCACCGCCTCGCGCAGGATCTCGCCCGTCGAGATGAGCGCCCAGCCGCACGCGGCGGCCAGCCGACGCCCCTGCGTCCCCTTGCCGACGCCGGGCGGCCCGAGCAGCACGAGACGCATGCTACATCCTCTGCCGGCCGCGGATGCGGCCACCCTTGACGAAGCCTTCGTAGTGACGCATGAGCAGGTGCGACTCGACCTGCTGCAGGGTGTCGAGCGCCACGCCCACCACGATCAGCACGCTGGTGCCGCCGAAGCCGAGGAACGGGACGTTGGTCATGCCGATGATGAGGTCGGGCACCACCGCCACGGTCGCGAGGAAGACCGCGCCGGGGAGGGTGATGCGCGTCAGCACCTTGTCGATGTACTCGGCGGTCTTGCGGCCCGGGCGGATGCCGGGGACGAAACCGCCATACTTGCGCATGTTCTCCGCGAGGTCGTTCGGGTTGAGCACGACCGCGGTGTAGAAGTAGGTGAAGAAGATGATGATGATCCCGTACATCACGTTGTAGATCGGGCCCATCGGGTTCAACCACTGCCCCATCGCCGCCAGCGGGCTCTCCGGCTTCACGAACCCCGCGACCGTGGCGGGCAGGATCATCACGCTCGAGGCGAAGATGATCGGGATCACGCCCGCGCTGTTCACGCGGAGCGGGATGTGCGTGTTGGCCCCGCCGTACATGCGCCGCCCCACGATGCGCTTCGCGTACTGCACCGGGATCTTGCGCACCGCCTGGGTCATGAGGACCACCGCCGCGATCACCAGCACCATAAGCGTGAGCACGAACAGGATGGTGAACAGCGAAAGCGACCCTCCGCGGAAGCTGTCCCAGGCCGTCATGATGGTGTTCGGGACGCGGCCGATGATGTTGATGAAGATGATGAGCGAGATGCCGTTGCCGATGCCGTGCTCGGTGATCTTCTCGCCCAGCCACAT
>CAYHRW010000435.1:0-2013 GCA_964359105.1 uncultured bacterium | reverse complement strand
TGCGCGTCAACCTCGCCACGGTGCGCGCCGCCCACGGGCAGGCGGGACGCGGCGAGGCGGAGCTCGCGGCGCTGGCGGCGGGCGACACGCGGGCCGGGCGCGTCGCCGGCTACAACCTCGGAACGCTGCTCGGCGAGCGCCGGGAGTATGCCCCCGCGCTCGCGGCGCTGCGCCGCGCGCTGGAGCGCGACCCCGGCGACGCGGACGCGCGCTGGAATTACGAGGTGCTGCTGCGCCGCAGGCAGCAGGCGCAGCAGGCCCCGCGCGCCGCCGGCGCGGGCACCCCGCCACCCGGGCAGCGGCCACAGGCAGGCGGGGGAGGCGGGGCGGGGAGCCCGCAGCCCAGCGCGAGCCAGGGCCCGCAGCCGCTCCCGCAGGGGCCGCTCACCGGGACCCCGCCGCCGCGCGCGGGCGGCGGGGGCGGGCAGATGACGCGCGGTGAGGCCGACCGCCTGCTGGGGGCGCTGGAGGATCTGGCGCGCGCCGAGCGGCAGAACGCGCGGCAGGCGCGCGCCGCCAGCGAGCGCCGCGGGAGGGACTGGTGAGGACTCGCCGCGCGTGCGTGGTGGCGGTCGCGTTGCTGCTCGGTTGGGCCGGCGCGGCGGTGGCGGCGGTCGAGGTGCAGGCGCGGCTCGACCGCTCGCAGATCGCGGTGGGCGAGAGCGCGGTGCTCCAGGTGGTGGTGCGGGGAGCCGGCGGCGGCATCTCCGAGCCCAGCTTCGTGGCCCCCGGCCTCGAGGTGCTGGCGAGCGGACGCGAGCAGAGCTTCTCTTGGATCAACGGACGGTCCTCGGCCGAGACGGTGTTCCGCTACGGCGTGAGCGCGAACCGGCCGGGGACGTTCGTGCTCGGGCCGATCCGCGTGAAGGTGGGCGGCCAGGTCTACCTGAGCTCCTCGCTGAGGCTCAGGGTGGCCGAGAGCGCCCCGGCGGCGCGCGGCGGCGCGGGCGGAAGCCTCGGCCGCCTGCTGGCGGAGGTCACGCCCGAGGAGCCGTGGGTGGGGCAGGCCGTAATCCTCAGGGTAAGGCTGGTGCTGGGCGGCGACCTCGCCGAGGACCCGAACTACCTGCCGCCTTCGACCAGCGGCTTCTGGGCCGAGACGCCGGGCCCGCCCGAATCGTACGTCGCCAGCCCGGGCGGGCGCCGGGGGCTCGTCACCGAGACCCGCACCGTGCTCTACCCGCTGGCGGCGGGCCGCACCACCATCGGCCCGGCGAGCGCCGACCTGGTGTTCGCGGACGGGGCCGCGGATCCGCTCAGGGTTTTCGGCGGCCCCGGGCCGCGCCGCGCCTTCACGGTGCGCAGCGCGCCGGTCGCGGTGAACGTGCGGCCGCTCCCGCCGGGCGCGCCCGCCGGCTTCGACGGCGCGGTCGGGGCGCTCGAGGTGCGCTGGTCAGCGGACCGGGCGCGCACCGCACTCGACGTGCCGGTGACGGTGCGGCTCGACGTGCGCGGCGAGGGGAACCTGCCGCTGGTGCGGGCGCCGCGGCTCGAGGCACCGGGATGCGACGTGTTCGCGAGCACGGTGGACGACAGCTTGGCCACGCCCGACCGGCCGGGCGTGGGGCGGCGGCGCTTCCGCTGGACCGTGCTGGCGCGCCGGGAGGGGAGGCTCGAGATCCCGGCGCCGAGCTTCGCGTGGTTCGACCCGGGTGGAGCGACGTATCGCGAGGCCCGCCTGCCAGCGGTCGCCATCGAGGTGGAGCCGGCGCTCACGGCGAGCGACCCGGGCCGCGAGGGCTTCCCGCGCGTGTTCTCGGATCATCCGGTGGACCCGTTCGCGGGCGGCGCGCGCCCGTGGGGCTGGGCGCTGGCGGGGCTGATGCTCGGCGCCGGCGTGGTGCTGCTGCGCGCGGCGTCGCGGCCCGACCCGGGCGCGGCGGAGCGCGCCCGTGCGGCGGAGTGGAAGCAGGCGCTGCGCGATCCGGCGCAGCCCGAGTTCTGGCGCGCGGCCGACCAGGCCGCCGCCTGGCTGGCGGCGCGCGGCCACGCGGTCGCGGAGCTGCGCGCGGG
>CAYHRW010000434.1:0-2022 GCA_964359105.1 uncultured bacterium | reverse complement strand
CACCGGCTTCACCCTCGCCACCATGTACCGCTGGGTGCGCTCCGACCGCGGGCGCGCGGCCACGCTGCACCCGTACGCGAAGGGCCATTTCCCCGGCAGCGGCCAGGGCGCGGCGGTGCTGGCCGAAGCCGGGCTCGACGCGGAGGGGCAGTACCGGGCGATCCGGCAGTACCTGGACGTGATGGCGCGGAGCCGGTAGACGGCGGCGGGAGCCAAGATTGCCGGCCGGACGCCGGCACCGCTCGGGCAATGAACCCGTGGGGATGCGTCGCCCATCGCGATCTCCGCGGGTGACTCCTTGCGCTTCACGGGCACCGACGCGATCCCTCGTCTCCGCCATCGCGCGACCGGCTCCTTCCCCCGCTCACCGGCTGCCCGAGTCGGCTTTCGCCGCCTTCAGCGCCCGCTTCTCCGCCTCCGGCAAGAACGCGATCTCGATCGCATTGCGCTGCGCCTGCCGGATCTGCTCCGGCGCCAGCCCCGCCGCTGCCGCGGCGACCTCATACTCGTGGGCGAGGTCAATGCCGCTGATGCCGGGGTCGTCGGTGTTGATGGTGGCGAGGAGTCCCCGCTCGAGCCAGCGTTTGAGCGGGTGGCTTGCGAAGTCGCGCACCGTGCTGGTCTGCACGTTGCTCGTGAGGTTGGCCTCGATGCCGATGCAGTGCTCGGCCATGAAGTCGAGAAGCGCCGGATCCTCGGCCGCGCGCACCGCGTGCCCGATGCGCGTGGCGCCGAGGTCGCGGATGGCCGCCCACACGTTCTCCGGGCCGGCCGCCTCGCCGGCGTGCACGGTGAGCCGCCAGCCGGCGTCGCGCGCTCTTCGAAAGTGCCCGGTGAACAGCGCGCACGGGAAGTGCTCCTCGTCGCCCGCCAGGTCGAGCGCCACGATGCGCTCGCGCTGCCGCAGCAGCGCCTCAAGCTCGCGCGCCGCGACCGCCGGGCCGTAGGTGCGGCTCAGGATGCCGATGACGCTTACGCGCAGACGGAGGTCGCGCGCGCCGGCCTCGACGCCGTCGAGCACCGCGTCCACCACCGCCGCGGGGTCCAGCCGGTGAGGCTCGGCCATGAACCAGGGACTGAAGCGCAGCTCGACGTAGTCGAGCCCCTCGCGCTTCGCGTCCTCGACGTTCTCGTACGCGATGCGGCGCACGGCGTCGGCGTCCACCATCACGCCGGTCGCCCACTTGAACTTCGCGATGAACGCCATCACGCCGGGCTGGGGCTCGGTCACCTGCGCGTGCGGACGCAGTCCCTCGACGTCCCAAGCCGGGAGCGGGATGCCGTGCCTGCTGCCGAGGTCGAGGATGGTCTCGAGGCGCACGCTGCCGTCGAGGTGGCGGTGCAGGTCGGCGAGCGGGAGGCTGCGATCGATCATGCGGTGGGAGCCTGTGATGAGGGCGGACGAGGCGCCTCCTCAGCCTTCGTCGTCCTCCGGAGGCTCGTCGGGTCCGGTGAAGAGCAGATCCTTCGCCGCGAGCAGTGCCCGCGCGGACTCGGCGTCCTGCGGCCGCACCTGGACCCGCACGCCGAGGCGCCCCACGGGCAGCGTCTCCTCGGCGACCTCGCCCTGGACGTAGCAGGGGATCCCCTCGGCCTCGAGCAGCGACTTCACGACCTTGAGCTGCGACTCGTCGTCGGTCGTGAGGACGGTCACCAGATCCACCCACTCGGCCTCATCGCGCGCCGGGACGGGCCGCTCCTCGACCAGCGCCACGCGGCAGTCCGCACAGACCTTGGTGCCTTCCTGGTACTCCACCCCGCATCGAGGACAGTACATGGGACCTCCTCCCCACGGCTGCGAGCGGCGCGGTCGCTCCCCGCGCTGCACGCCGCCGCCCGCGCTGCGAAAGAAGCCTAGCCCTTCGCCACCCCGCGCTCCATCAGCAACCGGCGCGTGTAGGGGATCAGACCGCCCGCGTCAATGATGGCCTGGCGCGCCTTCGGCAGCGGCACGATCGGGAACTTCCTCCCCGAGGCGCGGTTCACCACGGCGCCGCCGGCGATCTCCAGCTCGTCGCCCTC
>CAYHRW010000433.1:0-2025 GCA_964359105.1 uncultured bacterium | reverse complement strand
TCCAGGGTGTTCTCCAGCTCGCGGACGTTGCCCCGCCACGGCGCGCTCATCAGCGCGCGCATCGCGGCCTGATCCACGCCCAGGATGTGCCGCTTGAGCCGGGCGTTGAGGCGCGGGACGAAGTGCTCCACGAGCAGCGGGATGTCCTCGCGACGCTCGCGCAAGGGTGGGATCACGATCTCCAGCACACGCACGCGGAAGAACAGGTCCTCCCGGAAGCGCCCGGCGGCGACTTCCGCCTGGAGATCGCGCTGGGTGGCCGCGACGATCCGTGCCCGCGCCGGCCGGGTTCGGGTCTCGCCCACCCGCAGGACCTCCTTCTGCTCGATCGCCCGGAGCAGCTTGGGCTGGAGCTCGAGCGGGAGCTCGGAGATCTCGTCCAGGAACAGCGTGCCGTCGGACGCCACTTCGAACAGGCCCGGCCGGTCGCGCACCGCTCCCGTGAACGCCCCCCTGGCGTGCCCGAAGAGCTCGCTCTCGAACAGATCCCGCGGGACGGCCGCACAGTTGACCGCCACGCACGGGCGATCGGGTCCCCGTCCGACCTCGTGGATCTCGCGGGCGACGAGCTCCTTGCCGGTGCCGCTCTCGCCGCGGATCAGCACGGTGGAGTCGCCGGCTGCGACTTTCGCGATCAGCCTCCGGACGTCCTCCATGGCCGGGCTGGTTCCCACCAGGCGTGCTCCGGCGCGGACCTCGGACACCTCCCGGCGCAGGTAGCGCACTTCGCCCATCAGGCGGCGGTGCTCGAGACAGCGGGCCACCTTGCCCAGCAGGTCCTCGGGGACGACCGGCTTGAGCACGTAGTCGGTGGCACCGCTGCGGAACGCTTCGACGGCGGTCTCCAGCGTCCCGTAGGCCGTGATGACGATCACCGGCAGCTCGGGGTAGAGCGCGGCGAGCCGGCCCACGACCTCGAGGCCGCCGGCGCCGGGCATGACGAGGTCGCAGAGAACCAGGTCCGGCGCTTCGGCCTGGGCGGCGCGCAGACCGTCTTCGCCACTGGCGGCGGTGCGGCATGCGAAGCCCTGCTGCCGCAGCAGGCTCGCCATGTCCTCGCGGAACATGTCCTCGTCATCAATGAGGAGGATGCGCTCGCTCACCTCTTCACCCCCTCGCCACCGACCGCCGCCACAGCCTCGGCCGCGGGGAGCAGGACGACGAACCGGGCGCCCTTACCGGGCTCGCTCTCCACCTGGAAGCGGCCCCCGTGAGCATGGACCAGGGTGTAGCTGATCGAGAGGCCGAGCCCGGTTCCTTTGGGTTTCGTGGTGAAGAACGGCTCGAACAACCTCGTCCGGACCTGCTCGTCCATCCCGACGCCGTAGTCCTGCACCGCAATCCCGACCTCGCTCTCCTGCTGGAACGTTTCGACCACGATGGTCCCGCGATCCGACATCGCCTCCGCGGCGTTGAGCAGCAGGTTGAGCACCACCTGCACCACCTGGTCCCGGACCCCGCGTATGAGCGGCGAGGGTGCCGCCATCGCCCGGCGGAACACGATGCCGTTGACGCGCGGATCCAGCTCGGCGACGCTCATCGCCTCTTCGACTGCCGCGTTCACGTCCAGGGTCATCCATTCCTGCCGCGGCATCCGCGCGAACTCCGAGACGCCGCGCACGATGCGCCCGATGCGGTCCACCTGCCCCTGAAGCAGGGCGAGGCTGCCGCGCAGGAACTCGGCGTCGCCGCGCCCCTCCATGAGCCGCAGCCGCGCGGCCATGGACGACAGCGGGTTGCCGATCTCGTGGGCGATGCCCGCGGCCATGCGGCCGAGCACCGACATCTTGCCGGCGTGGAGGGCCTCTGCCTCCAGCGCGCGGCGCAGGGTGACGTCCTCCACGAGCTCCACCACCTGCACCACCCGTCCCGTCCCGTCGCGCACCGGGGAGGCGATGCGGCGGAAGTAGCGCAGGCTGCCGTCGGCGGCCGGCACGATGTGCTCCGTCTCGGCAGGCCGCCCGGTCTCGAGGACGCGCGCGGCCGGGCCAGGCTCGCCCTCCCCGGCCGCGGCGTAGAGCGGAC
>CAYHRW010000432.1:0-2026 GCA_964359105.1 uncultured bacterium | reverse complement strand
TGGCAGCACCTGTTCTGGCTGTTCGGCCACCCCGAGGTCTACATCCTCATCCTGCCGGCGATGGGCATCATCTCCGAAGTGCTGCCCGCGTTCTCGCGCAAGCCGCTGTTCGGCTATCCGGTCGTGGTGTACTCGGGCATCTTCATCGGCTTCATGGGCTGGGGGGTGTGGAGCCACCACATGTTCGCGGTCGGGCTGGGGCCGCTCGCCGACTCCTTCTTCGCGCTCACCACCATGCTCATCGCCATCCCCACGGGCGTGAAGATCTTCAACTGGCTGGCGACCATCTGGGGCGGGAAGCTGCGCTTCACCACCGCGATGCACTTCGCGCTCGGGTTCATCGCGCTGTTCACCATGGGCGGCCTCTCCGGCTTCATGCACGCCTCGCCGCCCGCCGACCTGCAGCAGACCGACACCTACTTCGTGGTGGCGCACATCCACTACGTGCTGTTCGGCGGCTCGCTCATGGGGATCTTCGCGGGGATCTACTACTGGTTCCCCAAGATGACCGGCCGCCTCATGGACGAGCGGCTGGGCAAGCTCCACTTCTGGCTCATGGTGATCGCGATGAACGTCACGTTCTTCCCGATGCACTTCGTGGGACTGCTCGGCATGCCGCGCCGCGTCTACACGTACGCGCCGCACATGGGCTTCGACTGGATGAACCTGACGTCCACCGTCGGCGCCTTCGGCATCGCCGTGGGGCTGCTCGTGTTCATGTGGAACTGGTGGACCAGCCTGCGCCACGGCAGACCCGCGGGGAACGATCCGTGGGGCGGCGCGTCGCTGGAGTGGGCGCTGCCCTCGCCGCCCCCGCCCTGGAACTTCGCCACCATCCCCGTGGTCAAGAGCATCGATCCGCTGTGGCACAGGGAGTCGCGCGCGGCCGCGCTCGCGGCGAACCAGCCGAGCGGCCCGATCCACATGCCGCCGCGCTCGCACTGGCCGATCGTCAGCGCGCTCGGCGCCACGCTGCTCATGTCCGGGATGATCTTCGGCTGGGTCGTCGGCATCCCCGGCCTGGCCCTCACCCTGGTGGGCATCTACGCATGGGCCTTCGAGCCCTGCACGTGAGCTGAACCGAGGAGGAACAGACGTGTCCGTCGCCGCCGCAGTCCATGCCCACGCGCCCGAGGCGCACCGCACCAGCACGGGACTCAACAGCCGGAAGATGCTGTTCTGGGCCTTCCTCGGCTCCGAGTGCATGTTCTTCGGGGCGCTCATCGCGACCTACCTGGTCTACCGCGGGCGCGACCAGGTCGGCCCGCACCCGCACGAGATCCTCAACATCCCGTTCACGTCGGTGAGCGCCTTCGTGCTGCTCATGAGCTCGCTCACCATGGTGCTCGCGCTGGCCGCGGTGCAGCGCGGCGACCGGCGCGGCTCCCGGATCTGGCTGGCCGCCACTGCGCTGCTCGGGATGGTGTTCGTCGGCGGGCAGTGCTACGAGTTCGCGCACTTCGCACACCAGGGGCTCAAGCTCCAGACCAACCTGTTCGGCTCGACGTTCTTCGTGCTCACCGGCTTCCACGGCACCCACGTGACCGTGGGCGTGATCTGGCTGTGGAGCCTGTTCGCGATGGCGGCCCGCGGGAAGCTGCCGCAGTCGCGCGCGCTCGACGTCGAGATCGCGGGGTTGTACTGGCACTTCGTGGACGTGGTCTGGATCGCGATCTTCACCCTGGTGTACCTGATCCAGTAGGGGGTCCTCATGGCGAACACCCACGCGGACGAGCATCCGGGCGCGCACGCGCCGGAGCACGCGCACCCGGGCGCCCGCGAATACCTGGCGATCGCCACCATCCTCACCGTGATCACCGCGGTCGAGGTGGCGGTGTTCTACATCCCGGCGATGAAGTCCGGGCTGGTGCCGGTGCTGCTCACGCTCTCGGCGTTGAAGTTCGCGCTGGTGGCGATGTTCTACATGCACCTCAAGTTCGATCACCGGCTGTTCTCGTGGCTGTTCGTGACACCGATGATCGTGGCCGCGCTCGTGATCATCGCGCTGCTCAAGCTGTTCGGGCAC
>CAYHRW010000431.1:0-2034 GCA_964359105.1 uncultured bacterium | reverse complement strand
CGGGCGCGCTTGCCGCGCGCCCGGGCCTGCGGCACATTCCCGCCTCCGCTTCGCACCACCCTTGGCCCCGGACGCCGCCATGCGCATCGAGGTCGTCACCACCGGCAACGAGGTCCTCTCGGGCCGCACGTTCGACACGAACTTCGTGTAGCTGGCGCGCGCGCTCGAAGAGGCCAGCGTGGTGGTGGCGTTCCACAGCACCATCGGCGACACGGCCCGGCCTCGCGGGAGGCCCGCGTGGCGCACATGGGTGCCGTCCAAACCGCTCACGCCGGACCTGATGCCCGGCGGGCGCCGCGGGGGCGGCACCGTGGATCGAACGAGGGCGGACCCGCATCGCACCGGCGGCGCGGGTCCGGACGATGCGTCGTGCAGGAGGTGGGTTCAGCCCACGCGCGGCGGCGTGCCGGAGTCGATGTCGCGGCGCTTGGGCTTCACCAGCCACGCGCTCAGCAGCAGCGCGATGCCGATCGATGCCGGGATGAGGCCCACGGCCCAGACGTTGTGATCCCCGTCGGCGACCAGGTAGAGGAAGATGCCGAGCGAGATGCCCACGGCCAGCGTCACGAGCCCGCCGATCATCAGGCCCTGCGCGTGGCGTTCGGGGCTCGACTCGCCCAGGCCCAGCTCGCCCAGGGCGCGCAGGGTGGCCGCCTCGGGGGTGGGGACGTCCGGCAGCTTCGCGGGGTCCACGCCGCGCTCGATGGCGGCGAGACGCTCGCGGTGGGCCAGCTCCAGCAGGCGCTGCTGGCCGAGGGTCTTGACGATGCCCGCGGTGATGCCGCCGATGATGGCGACGATGGGGATGGCGAACACCAGCAGGGGCACGAACGTGTCGGCGTCGAAGTGGAACATGGTGCAGGCGCCTCCTCTTCTTCTGGTCTAACATGACCGCGGCCGGCTGGCCGCGCTCTCCTGGGTTCACCGGCTTGGACCGGCGCGGCCGCCCGGCAGGTTTCAGGAAGATCCGTCAGAACGGAGCCCCGAGGATCTTGAAACCCGACGCAACCTCTGACCGGTCCAAGGGGGCGATGGAGCCCCTGGCTCGCGGCGCGCCCGCTCCGGCGGAAGCGATCGGAGCGCCGCACACCGGGTCGGAGGAGGTCACCGCCGCCGCGGCGGACCGGGCGCTGATCGGGCGCGCGCAGCGCGGCGATCAGGCCGCGTTCCGCGCGCTGGTGGAGCGGCACCAGGCGCGGGCGTACGGGCTGGCGCTGCGCATCACACGCTCTGCGCCCGACGCCGAGGAGGTGGCGCAGGACGCGTTCGTGCGCGCGTGGCTCGCCTTGCCGCGCTTCCGCGGCGAATCGAGCTTCGCGACCTGGCTCTACCGCATCGTGGCGCGCCGCGCCTTCGACCGCGCGGCGGCGCTCCGGGCGCGGGGCGGGCGCGAGGCGGACGTGGATGAGGCGGCGGCGCTGGCCTCGGGCGGCGCGCTTCCGCGGGACCTCGAGACCGAGGTGCGCGCGCGACGGCTCGAGCGGATGGTGATGGCGCTGCCCGAGGCGCAGCGCGCGGCGGTGACGCTCTACTACTACGGAGGCCACTCGGTGGAGCGGGTGGCGGAGACGCTGGCGATGCCGGAGAACACGGTGAAGACGCACCTCTCCCGCGCGCGCGCCGCGCTGCGCAAGGCGTGGCTGCACGAAGGGCGTGTCTGATGGACTGCTCCGCGTTCGAGCGCTGGCTCGACGAGGGGGGCCCGGGGGCTTTCGCGCGCGAGGCGCGCATGCACGCCGACGCCTGCGCGCGCTGCGCCGCCGCGCGGGCCGCGGCGCTGGAGCTGGATGCTCTGCTCGCCGCGCCGCCCGCCGCACCCGCGGGGCTGGCCGACCACGTGATGGCACGCATCGAGCGCGCGCGCGGGGCGCCCGCGCAGGCGTTCGGCATCGTCACCGCTGAGCCGCTGCCATGGTGGGTGCGCGTGGCGGCCGAGCCCGCGGCGGCGCTGGCGCTGATGCTGGCCGGACTGCTGCTGTGGCAGCGCGACCTCGCGAGCACGCTCTCGGCCGGGGCGCTGGCGGGCGCATCGCG
>CAYHRW010000430.1:0-2035 GCA_964359105.1 uncultured bacterium | reverse complement strand
GATCCCGTGAGACACGCGATCTGCGCGCGGGCGGGGTGCCCGAGCGTCGAAAAGGCGCGTGCTATGGTTCATGCGCCCCGGCGACCCGCCCCCGCGGAGTCACGCCCGTGAGTGCCTACTCGTTGTCTCATCTCTCCGATCCGGTTCTGCTGCGCGATCTGGTGGCGCTCGTCGCCCGGGAGCGCGCCACCACCGCGGCGCTGCTCGCCCACCTCGCCGAAGTCGATGCCCGGCGGCTCTACCTACCCGCCGCCCACCCCTCGATGTTCTCCCTATGCGGAGCTCCGCATAGGGAGAACTATGCGGAGATGGGGACTATGCGGAGCTGAGCTGGGGGGCCGCGTTCGTGCGGGCGTTGGAGCCGGTCGGTACTGCGCATAGTCACAGAGCGTCGAGGAAGGCGAGGAGCCGATCACGTGCGCGGAAGCGCAGCGGCGCCGGGGCGGGATCTGCGAGGCGGCGCAGCGCAGCTTCTTTCATGGCAAGATCCGCCTCGATGTAGAGGTGAGTGGTCGCTGGATCCTCGTGGCCGAGCCACAGGGCGATGACGGTGATGTCCACACCGGACTGGAGCAAGTGCATCGCCGTGGTGTGGCGCAGGGTGTGGGGCGAGATCCGACGCCCGGCGAGCGCCGGACAGCGCTTCGTGGCGGTCGCGAGCGCCACCTCGAGGCGGTGCTCGACCCCGGACCGCGACAGGCGTGCGCCGGAGCGATTGGGGAAGACCGGCGCATCGGGACTGCGAGGGATGCGGAGTAACCACGCGCGCAGCTGCGCCGCCGTGGTCTTCCAGAGCGGAACGACTCGCTCCTTGCGACCCTTGCCGTGCAGGTGCAGGGCCGAGGCGCGGTCGAGAAGCACGTCCGCAACGCATAGCGCGGTGAGTTCGGAGACGCGGGCGCCGGTGTTGTAGAGCGTGGCGAGCATCACGGCGTCGCGCTGACCGCCCCAGGTGGCGCGGTCGGGGGCGTCGAGGAGGGCCGCGACCTCCTCGCGCGCGAGGAACCCGAGGACGGGGCGATCGAAGCGCTTGGTGGGGATGGCGCGGACGCGTTGGGCGACGGCCAGCGCGGTGGGGTCGCGCACGGCCGCGTAGCGCATGAACGAGCGGATGGCGGTGAGGCGGAGGTTGCGCGTGCGCGGGGAGTTGCCGCGCACGGTCTCGAGGTGGTCGAGGAAGGCGAGCACCCGGGGCGCGTCGAGGTCGTCGAGCGACAGTGTCGAGGGCGACCGTCCGGTGCTCTGCTCGAGGTAGCGCAGCAGGAGCTCGAAGGTGTCGCGGTAGCTGGCAATCGTCTGGGGGCTCGCGCCCCGTTGCGCCATGAGACGCTGCTGGAAGAACTCCTGTAGCAGCGCGGGGAACGCGATGTGCGGCGGGCTCACGGGGCACTCTCCCGCGCGCGTTGGGCGAAGTGCTCGAAGCGTTGCGCACTGACCGCCATGAGCTCGGGGACGGCCGAGAGATACCAGTAGGTGTAGGAGACCTGGGCGTGGCCCAGGTAGGTCGCCAGCGCAAGGATCTTCCGCTCGAGGTCGACTCCTTCCTCGTACCAACGCAGGAGCCGGCGCACGGCGAAGGTGTGACGAAGATCATGGATGCGTGGCCGCCGCGCGCGGCCCTGCGCGGTCCAGCCCAGACGATGGCGCATCCGGCGGAAGGTCCCCTCCACGCTGGAGCGATTCAGTGCAGGAGCCTGCTCGGTGTGGAAGAAGAACTCCGATCGCGGCGCGTTGCGGAACGCGTCGCGCCGAGCGGCATAGCGGGTGAGCGCCTCAACGCTGGTGGGGTGAAGTGGAACGAGCCGCGACTTGCGGAACTTGCTCATGCGGATGGTGAGCATGCCGGGGGTGAGATCGACGTCGCGACGTTCGAGGTGGCGGGCCTCGGAGAGTCGGAGACCGGTCGCTGCCAGGAGCGAGAAGAACGTCACGTAGGTCAGGGGACGCAGCCCGCCCCGAGGTCGAAGCCGGCTGCACTCCCGCAGCAGCGCGGAGATCTCCGCGTCGTTGTAGACGTGAGGCGGCTTGCGGCCTG
>CAYHRW010000429.1:0-2037 GCA_964359105.1 uncultured bacterium | reverse complement strand
CCTGGCGCCCGTGCCGATCCACGCCGGCGCGCTTCGCCCGGCGCCGGCGCCCGGCGCCTGACCTTGCCTCGCCGCGGGGCGGTTCCTATACTCGCGCTCCGTCGACTCAACGCTCCGCGCGACGCACGGCGCGGCCGCGCCTTCCCATCGAAATGGAGCCCGTCCGTCCATGACCACGACCACCGCCCCCACGTATCGGAACCTGCTGGTCGAGCAGCGCGGCGCCGTGACCGTGCTGTTCGTGAACCGACCCGACAAGCTCAACGCCCTGAACCGCGAGACGCTGGGCGAGATCGAGGACTGCGCGCGCCGCTTCGCCGCCGATCCCGCCCGGGGCGCGCTCATCGTGACCGGCGCGGGGGACAAGAGCTTCATCTCGGGCGCCGACATCGCGGAGCTCGCTGCACTGGGCCCGCGCGAGGCGGAGGAGATCTCGCGCTTCGGCCAGCGCGTGTTCGAGTCCCTCGAGCGCTGCACCAGGCCGGTGATCGCCGCGGTCAACGGCTACGCGTTCGGCGGCGGCTGCGAGCTGGCGCTCGCCTGCCACATGCGGATCGCGTCGGAGAACGCGGTGCTGGGGCTGCCCGAGGTGAGCCTGGGCATCATCCCCGGCTACGGCGGCACCCAGCGGCTCCCGCGCCTGGTGGGGTCGGGACGCGCGCTCGAGATCATCCTCTCGGGCCGGCGCGTCAAGGCCGACGAGGCGGAGCGGATCGGGCTCGTGAACCGCGTGGTGCCACGCGAGCAGCTGCTGGAGGAGGCCGAGAAGCTCGCGCTCGCGATCCTCAAGAACGGGCCGCTCGCGGTGGCGGCGGCGCTCGAGGCGGTGACGCGCGGCATGCAGCTCCCGCTCGACGACGGCCTGCGGCTCGAGAGCGGGCTGTTCGGCCTCCTCGCCGCGAGCGAGGACACGCACGAAGGACTCCAGGCGTTCCTCGAGAAGCGTCCGGCAGACTTCCAGCGGAGGTGAAGTGGACCTGAGCCAGCTTCACGACATCCTGGCCATGCTGCTCTCGACCGTGCTCGGCACGGTGGTGGGCTGGGAGCGCCAGATGGGACGCAAGCCCGCGGGCCTGCGCACGCACACGCTGGTGTGCCTGGGCTCGACCATGTTCGTGCTGCTCGCCCCGCACGCGATGCGCACCTTCAGCATGACCCAGTTCGACCCGACCCGCATCATCCACGGCGTGGTCACCGGCGTGGGCTTTCTCGGCGCCGGCAGCATCATGCGGCAGGAAGGTTACGTCCACGGGCTCACCACCGCCGCGAGCATCTGGATGGTGGCCGCGGTCGGGGTGGCGGTCGGCGTCCACGCCTACGTGCTCGCCATCGTGGGCACCGTGCTCGCGCTGGTCGTGCTCGAGTGGTTCCGCTGGGTCGAGCGCTGGCTCTCGCCCGGGAGCGAGAACACGATGTGAGCGGCCGGGCCCTACGCCGGCACGCTCGCCCGCTCCAGCTCCGCCAGCACCAGGTCGCCGACCTGGCTGGTCGAGAGCCCTGAGTCCGAGCCCAGCGAAGGGATGCGCTTGGAGCGCAGCAGCCGTGCGACCGCGTCCTCGACGCGCTGCGCGGCGCGGGATTCGCCCAGGTAGTCGAGCATCATCTGCACGGCCATCACCGTGGCGATGGGGCTCGCCACGTTCTTGCCCGCGTACTTGGGGGCCGAGCCGTGGATGGGCTCGAACAGGCTCACGCGCCCCGGGTGCAGGTTGCCGCTCGCGGCGATGCCGAGCCCGCCCTGGATCATCGCCGCGAGGTCGGTGAGGATGTCGCCGAACATGTTGCTGGTCACCACCGTGTCGAACCACTCGGGGTTCTTCACGCACCACATGGTGGCGGCGTCGATGTAGGCGTGGTCGCGCGCGACGTCCGGGTACTCGGCGCCCACCTCCTCGAAGGTGCGCGTCCACAGGTCCATCGCCCGCACCGCGTTCGCCTTGTCCACCAGGGTCAGCTTCTTCGCCTTGTTCCGCTTTCGCGCTAGCTCGAAGGCGTAGCGGATGACGCGCTCGGTGCCCTTGCGCGTGAACAGCATCT
>CAYHRW010000428.1:0-2038 GCA_964359105.1 uncultured bacterium | reverse complement strand
CGGCCGGGTTGAAGAACAGCGGCGGCGCGACGAACAGGTAGAACACGAACACCAGCACGCCCAGCGACAGGATGCCGAGCTGCATCGGGACCTTGACCAGCCCGTTGAAGATCAGGCCGAGCCGGCTCTGCGCGACGGAGCGTCCGGTGAGATAACGCCCCACCTGCGACTGGTCGGTGCCGAAGTAGGAGAGCTGAAGGAAGAAACCGCCAATGAGCCCGGACCAGAGGTTGTAGCGGTCGTTGGGATCGAAATGGAGCTGAAGGGCGTTCATGCGCCCCAGGCGCGCGGCGAGCCAGGCGGCGTCCCCCATGCCGACGCCCGCGGGCAGCGCCGCCAGGATCATCCCGAACGCCACCACCATCGTGGCCATGATGATCGAGAACTGGAGGACGTGGGTGTGGCTGACCGCCTTGCTGCCGCCCGAGGTGGTGTAGAGCACCACCAGCCCCCCGAGCAGCACGCAGGTCCAGCGCACGTCCCAGCCCAGGATCACCGACAGCACCAGCGCCGGCGCGTAGATGGTGAGCCCGGCCGCCAGGCCGCGCTGGATCAGGAACAGCGTCGCCGCCAGCGTGCGCGTGCCGGGGCCGAAGCGCCGCTCCAGGAACTCGTAGGCGGTGAAGACGCGCAGCCGGTGGTAGAGCGGGATGGCGGTGATGCACAGCACCACCATCGCCAGCGGGAGGCCGAAGTAGAACTGCACGAAGCGCAACCCGTCCGCGTAGCCCTGCCCCGGGGTGGAGAGGAAGGTGATCGCGCTCGCCTGCGTGGCCATCACCGAGAGCGCGACCATCGGCCAGCGCATGGAACGGCCCGCGAGCAGGAAGTCGGTGAGGTCGCGCTCGCCGCGCCCGCGCCACACGCCGTAGGCCACGAAGCAGGCCAGCGCCCCGAACAGGACGGTCCAGTCGAGAGCGCTCACGACCCGAGCCGGCTGAGCCAGAAGCAGAAGGCGATCACGAGGGCGAGCACCGCGAGCACCAGGGCGTAGAGGCGCGGCCAGGTGCCGAGGACCGGCGGCGGCTCGACGCCGCCCGGCGCGGCCGGGCCGGCGGACCGCGGCTCGACGCGATCCTCCTCGAGCGGATCCCGCGTCATCTCACCGCGCCGCGCTCACCAGGTTGGCGAACAGCCGCCACGCGCCGGGCACGCCCGCCGGGAGCTGGCGGAAGAACGCGTAGCCGGTGTAGACGAACACGCCCTTGCCGTGGCGCGCGTAGAGCAGGCCCCCGTCGCGCGCCGGCTCGCCCGGGTCGTTGCACGAGATCACGGTCTCGTACTTCGCGTCCCGCGGGTTCGCGAAGTAGAGCCCGCGCTCCTGGACCCAGCCGGCGAAGTCCTCCGCGCCGATCCGGTTGGGGATCGTGAGCAGCGGGTGGCCGGGCACGAGGAAGCGCACCGGCGACTCCTCGACCGTCACGCGGTCGCGGGAGATCCTGAACGGGTACGGGCCGAGCCGGTCCTGGAGCGCGTTCTCGGCGGTGTTGTACTGCACCACCAGCCTGCCCCCGGCCGCGACGTAGTCGAGCAGCCGCCGCTGATGCGCGAGCAGGCGGGGCCGCGTGTTGTAGGCGCGGACTCCCACCACGATGGCGTCGTAGCGCGAGAGGTCGCCCTCCTCGACGTCTTCGTCGCCCAGCAGCGTGACGTGGAAGCCCATCTGCCGCAGCGCCTCGGGAACCTCGTCGCCGGCGCCCGTCACGTAGCCGATCTCGCGGCCCGCGGTCCCGAGGTCCACGCGCACCAGCTTCGCCTCCGCGGGCGGCAGCATGATCTGGACCGGGATGTGACGATGGGCGATCTGCACCAGCTCCGCGCCATGGCGCTCGCCTCCCATCTCGAAGACGGCACCCGCCGTCCCCGCCGCGGGCCCGCCGGCCGGGCTCACCAGGAAGCGGACGGTGGTATCCGCTTCGCCCGCCGGGAGCAGGACCGGCGCGGCGGGCGGCACGGCCTGCCATCCGTCCGGCAGCGCGAGGCGCAGCGTGCCCGACACCGGGACGTCGGCGCTCCGCACCGTCACGCGGATCTCCCG
>CAYHRW010000427.1:1721-2047 GCA_964359105.1 uncultured bacterium | reverse complement strand
CGTCGCCGAGCTGGCGCAGCGACTCGCCCAGCAGCACCCAGGTACGCCCGTCCCCGGGCGCCAGCCGCGTCGCGCGCAGCAGCGCGTCGCGCGCATCGCTCATGCGCCCGGCGAGCGCCGCGGCGCGCGCCGCGGTGTGCGCGCGCGCCAGATCCCGGTCGCGCTCGTCCGCCTCGACCAGCGACGCGATCTCCCGCGCGAGCGCACCGAGCCCGGCCTGCGCGGCCTCCTCCGCGCACTCCCGCGCCAGCGGGTGCAGGCCCGGGGGCGCCCCCCGGGGGCCCCGCCCCCCGGACCCCCCCGGCGGGGGGCCCCCCCCGGCCACC
>CAYHRW010000427.1:0-1711 GCA_964359105.1 uncultured bacterium | reverse complement strand
GCCAGCTGGCGCGCGCGCCCGAGGAACCAGCGCTCGGGCGGCCAGCCCGCGAACAGCGCGCCGGCCGCCTTCCAGCCGGCGTACGGGACCAGCGCCTGGCCGGCCGGCTCGCCGCCCAGGCGCCCCACGCGGTAGAGATCGCGCGGCGCGCGGTACTCCACCGCCGGCAGGTCGTCGCGATTGAGCGGCGCGTCCTGCACCGCGGCCCGCAGCGACTCGAAGGGACACGCGTACCACGCCGCCACCGACTCCGGCCCGAGCTGGCGCGCGCGCGCGAGCTCGCGCACCACGTCGGGCGCGGCCAGCCGGTCGAGCGCGAGGGCGCGGCCCGGCGGCATCGCGACCAGGAGCAGGTCGCTGCCGGAGCGCACGAAGAACGCGTGCCCGGTCGGGAACACCTCGAGGCAGGAACGCAGCAGCGATCCGAGCGTCGCGGGCGACAGCTCGTAGAGCTGCACCCACTGGCAGAACACCCCGTCGGGCGCGAGCCGCGCGCGCAGCCGCCGGTAGAAGTCCACGGTGAAGAGGTTGTTCACGCCCGCGATCCACGGGTTCGAAGGCTCGGAGACGATCACGTCGAAGGCGCCGCGGCCGTTGAACAGCCGGGTGCGCGCGTCCGCCACCACGAGCCTCACGCGCGGATCGTCGAGCGGATGGTGGGTCGCGTCGTCGAAGAAGCGCGAGGCCGCGACCACCGCCGGCTCGATCTCCATCACCTCGACCGCGCCCGCGCCCGCCGCCAGCACACCCGACAGCGTGATCCCCGAGCCCAGGCCGATGACCGCGGCGCGCGCGCCGGGCGGGGCGACGCAGCCGGGCAGCACGCCGAGCAGCACCTGGGTGAGCATGTCGGCGGTGCTGGCGTCGGTCTTCCCGCCCACCTTGAGCCAGCGGAGGCGGCCGCTCGAATCGCTCCCCACGTAGACCGATCCGTTGACGCCCTCGCGGTAGAAGAGCGTGCGCTGGGCGCGCGTCGCCGCGAGCACCGAGCGGCGCCCCGCCGAAGCGGGCAGCTCGCTCACTCTCCGGGCCTCGGCCGGCCGGTAGATGCCCGCCGACATCAGCGCCGGGTCCCAGGACGGCGCGGTCACGAGCAGCACGACGGCGAACGCCACGGCGCCGCCGCTCCCGGCCACCGCGCGCGCGCCGAGCCTGCCTCCCGCCCGCGCGAGCGCCAGCGCCGCCACACCCACCACACCGCTCACCAGCGCGGCGGCGGCGTGCGTGCCCTGCACCCCGAGCGCGGGGATCAGGGCGAAGCCCGCGAGCAGCGAGCCCGCCAGCGTGCCGGCCGTGTTGACCGCGTAGGCGAGCCCGGTGGCGTGCCCGCCGTCGCGCGTCTGCAGCAACCGGGTGGCGAGCGGGAAGATCGCGCCCAGCGCCAGGCACGGCAGCGCCAGCACCAGCGCGACGAGCCCCAGCTGGCCGAGGTAGAACAGCGTCCAGCTCCCGGCGGCGCGCATGCCCACGACGTAGAACGCCTCGGGCAGCCAGCGGAACAGGTGGAGCGTGGCGAGCGCCACCACGCACAGCCCGAGCTGGAGCGCCGCGAACGTGCCGAGCAGGCGCGACGCCGCGCCGGGCTTCTCGCCGCCGAGGCGCGGCGCGATGAGCGCGCTCCCCGCCGCGAGGCCGGCGAGGTAGACCGCGAGCACGCCTGAGTTCGAGTTTCGCACTTTCAGGCGGCCTGCTGGACAAGGTGGATGAGGGT
>CAYHRW010000426.1:0-2080 GCA_964359105.1 uncultured bacterium | reverse complement strand
CGAACAGGAGGATGCGCGGGTCGCGCTTCATCTCGTCGCGCAGGCAGTAGTTGATGCTCTGGAGCACGGTCTCGGCCTGCTGCGGGCTCGCGGGATTCGGCTCGCTCTCGAAGCGATCCGAGGTGGGATCCACGTCGGGTGAGAACACGTAGCGCGTGACGGTCTCGACCGCCGGCTGCGCGCTCTTCTGCGCGGCCTCGGCGGCGGCCTTGATCCCGGCCAGCGCCTCGCGCTCGAGCTGCTCGAGAGCCGCCTCGTCGGCCAGCCCCTCCTCGACCAGGAAACGGGCGAAGGCCGGCAGGCAGTCGCGCTGCGCCTCGGCCTCGCGCGTGGCCTTCGGCTTGTACTTGGTCTCGTCGTCCGACATCGAGTGCGAGTAGGGCCGGGTCACCAGCGCGCGCACGAACGCGGGGCCGCGGCGCGCGCGGCAGTGCTCGATCGCCTCCTTCAGCACGCCGTACGACTCGACCGGGTCGTTGCCATTGATCTCCCCCACCCAGTGCAGGTTCGGGAAACCACGCACCAGGTTCGCCACGTTCCCGCCCGCGGTCTGCACGTCCACCGGCACCGAGATGGCGTAGCCGTTGTCCTCGACCAGGAACAGCACCGGGAGCTTGAGGTTGCAGGCCGAGTTCATGGCCTCCCAGAACTCGCCCTCGCTGGTGGCGCCGTCGCCGCACGAGACGTAGACCACCTCGTCGCCTCGCACCTTGCCGCGCAGGGCGGGGTGCTCGCCCTCGAGGTCGCGGTACTTGACCAGCGCCTCGGCCGCGCCCACCGCCTGCAGGAACTGGGTGCCGGTGGGGCTCGACTGCGAGACGATGTTGAGCCGCTTGTGTCCCCAGTGGCTGGGCATCTGCCGCCCGCCGGAGTTCGGGTCCTCGGCCGCCGCCACTGCCGAGAGCAGCATCTCCGCCGGCGTCATGCCGAGCTCGAGGCACAGCGCGCGGTCACGGTAGTAGGGGTAGAACCAGTCATGGCCGGGCCTGAGCAGCTTGCCCGCCGCCGCCAGCACCGCCTCGTGCCCCGCGCCCGAGATTTGGAAGAAGACCAGGTTCAGCTTCTTGAGCCGGATCTCCTCGTCGTCGAGCCGGCGCGACGTGAACATGGTGCGGTACAGGCCGACGAGGTCCTGCGCGCTCAAGCCGTGGTAGCGGGCCATCCGGGTCGCAGTGGTGCGGGACACAGCCATGAGAGCGTTCTCCGGGGCGCCTGTGGGGAGGTGTGAGCGCCGCGAGGTTACCCGAGGCCGCGGAGCCCATCAACCGCGGCTCGCGTCGGTGGCTCGCGTCGGTGGCTCGCGTCCGCGCCTGCCGTCCGTTCCGATCCGCTCAGCGTCCGGGCGCACCACGCGCGCCGTCGAGCCCCGCCAGCGCACGGAGGGCATCGGCATTCCCGGGGTCGAGCTCCAGTGCGCGCTCGAGCTCGCGCCGGCCCTCGTCCACGCGGCCCTGGAGCGCGAGCGCGACGCCCAGCCCGTAGTGCGCGGCGGCGAAGCCGCGGTCGCGCGCGAGCGCCTCGGAGAACCGCGCGGCCGCCTCCTCCGGCCGTCCGGCGCGGATCAGCGCCAGGCCGAGGTCGTAGCGCGTCCACTGCAGAGCGGGGTCGAGCCGGAGCGCCTCGCCGTAGTCGCGGATCGCCTGCTCGAGCGTGAGCCTCCCCTGCGCGTCGAGGGCGTGCGTCAGGTTCCCGAGCGCGGCGCCGTAGTCGGGCTTGAGGCGCAGCGCAGCTTCGAAGCTCCGGATCGCCTCGTCGCTGCGGCCGGCGGCGGCGAGCGCCGTGCCGAGCTGGACGTAGGGCCGCGGGTTGCGCGGGTGCTTCGCGATGTTGTCGCTCCAGATCGCGACCTCGCTGGCGTAGTCGCGGTTGCGGCGCGCGGTGACTTGCGCGAGCGCCGCCACCGCCACGAGCGCCGCCAGGACCGCGGCGATGGCCGCACCGCGCCACCCCGCGGCGATGCGCCACGCGCCCGCCACCGCCAGCGCCACCAGCGCGGCGAGCGGCAGGTACATGCGGTGCTCGAAGACAGCATCGGCGATCGGCACGAAACTCGAGGTGGGTGCGAGGATGACGAAGACCC
>CAYHRW010000425.1:0-2117 GCA_964359105.1 uncultured bacterium | reverse complement strand
CCTGCGACCGCTCAGCGCCTCGGAGTCCCGGACCGGGGGTCGGCAGGCCGCTGGAACACCGCGTCGGCCACGCCGGAATCTATGGTGACGCTGCGCACCAGCAGCGTCATGACGCGCACGCCGCCCAGCATCCGCTCCTCGTGGAACGGCCACAGCACGCCGTTCACGGTCCGATAGTCCCGGTAGATGCGACGGACGGCGAGGCCGCTCCCCGCCTGCTCTTCGCTCTGGTCCAGCGCCACGAGCCGGTGCGTCGCGGCGTCGAGGTAGAGCCTGCGCGTCTCGCGGCCGGGCGCGGCCACCTCGACCACATCGACCTCGTGCCCGTCCACGTGGTCGGTGCCGCGCGACACGACCGTCGCGCCGCTGTCGGCGGCCGCGCGCAGCACGTGCACCACGTCGGAGGAGAAGCCGTTGCGCAACGCCTCGGTGCTCAGGCTGTCCATCTCGCTCACCGTGACCGAGTCGCCCTCGAAGCGCGACCACGCCCGGCGCCCGTTCAGGATCTGCTGCGTGTCGAAGGAGAGGAAGCGGGTCACGAACTTCATCTTCCACGGGTCCTTGCGCACCTGTTCGAGCTGCCCCGACAGGTCGGTGCCGCGCATCCGTAGCGTCATGTCGCCGTTCACGGTCGAGTCCTTGACGCGCCTGAGCCGCGCGGCGCCGCCGTGCGCGGCGAGCGCCTTCGCCACCAGCTCGCGGCCGCGCCGCACCTGTTCCGGCGTGGGCGGGGGGGCCGGCGCGGTGTCCACCGCGACCTGCGGCAGCCCTGCGGCGAGGACCTCGACCGGGCCCAGCGGCTCGAGCAGGGGCCTGAGCTCGGCGGCCGGACCTACCACCACGATCGCGAGCCGGTCGGCCGAGAGCCAGCGGCGCGCGGCTGCGGCCACCTGCTCCGCGGTCACCGCCCCCACGCGCTCGCGGTAGCGCTCGAGATGATCGGCGGGCAGAGCGTAGGACACCGCCCCCATCCACTGCGCGATAAGCGCGCCCAGCGTCTCGAACTGGAGCGGGAAGACGCCCTGGAAGTAGCGGCGCGCCGGCGCGACCTCGGCTTCCGCGGGGGGGTGCTCCACCATGCCCCCGAGCTCGGCGCGCATGCGGCCGATCACGATCGCGACGGAATCGCTGCGGGTGTGCGCGCTCAGCGCGAGCACGCCGCCGCCGCGCAGCGAGACGAGCGCGCTGCGCGCGTCGTAGCTGAGTCCATCCTCGACGCGCATGGACTGCGTGAGGCGCGAGGAGAAGCCGCCGCCGCCGAGCAGGTAGTTCGCGATCTGGAGCGGCAGGTGATCGGGCGAGGCGCGCGGCGGCCCCGGCATCCCGAGGCGCACCTCGGTCTGGCCCTGACCGGGCCGGTCCACGATGCGGATCCTGAGCCCCGCCGGCGGGGTCGGCGCGGACCCGGCGGGCGCGGCGACGGCGTGGCCCGCCCAGCCGCCGAAGCGCTCCTCGGCCGCGGCGAACGCGCGCTCCGGCGTGACGTCGCCCGCGATCGCCAGCACCGCGCGGTCGGGGCGGTAGTGGTCGCGGTGGAACGCGCGCACGTGGTCGCGCGCCAGGCGCTCCACGAACTCCGGCGTGCCGAGCAGCGGCCGCGCGTACGGATGGCCGGCGAGCGCGAGCGCCCACAGGTGCTCCTCGGCGAGCGCACCCGCGTTCTGGCGCATCTGGCCGAGGGCATCGCGGGTCTGTGCCCTGAAGCGCTCGATCTCGGCCTCGGGGAAGATCGGGTTCACCACCGCGTCGGCGAGCAGCTCGAGCCCGGCGTCGAAGTCGGCGGACAGGAACGCTCCGCTCACGGTGGAGAAGTCCCGCGAGGTGTTCGCGCTGACGTTGCCGCCCAGCCGGTCCACGTCGGCCGCGAACTGGGCGCCGCTGCGCGACGAGGTCCCCTGGCGCAGCAGCTGGGCCGTGGCGTTCGCCACGCCCGGCCGCTCGGCGGGCTCTCCGGCGGCGCCCGCCGGCACCAGCAGCTGCATCTGGACGATCGGCAGCCGCGGGTTCGGGAACACCGCGACCTCGAGCCCGTTCGGGAGGGTGCGCACCTGCGGGGCCGGGACGCGGAACGCGGGCGCGGGCGCGCCCGTCCTGCCCGCGGCGGGCGGCGCGGCGAG
>CAYHRW010000424.1:0-2130 GCA_964359105.1 uncultured bacterium | reverse complement strand
GCTCCTCCCACGCGCCATCGCGGCGTCGGAGCTGCGGCGGCGTCAGCCCGGCGTTCGCGAACACGAGCCGGCCTTCGCGCACCTCGACGCGCGCGCACAGCAGCGCCACGAAGGCCTCGGGCTGGTCGAGCGCCACCAGGTCGCGATTCATCGCCGCCAGCACCTGGCCGGGGCCGGCGGCGCGGCGCGCCTGGTTGCGGAAGCTGGCCTGCCCCCACGCCGCCATGAGCGCGGCCGGCACGCCCTTGCCCGCGGCGTCGCCCACCGCGAGGGTGAGCACCTTGTCGGCGCCGCGCACGAAGTCGTAGTAATCGCCGCCCACCGCCTCGCTGGAGAGCGCGGCCGCGGCGCAGTCGAGCGACCGATAGGCGGGGATGTGGCGCGGCAGCAGCCGCGCCTGGATGGCGCCCGCCTTCGACAGCTCCCTGCCCATCGCTCCGTGGGCGCTGGCCACGTCGCGCAGCGCGGCGTTCTCGAGCAGCACCTCGAGCTGCGCGGCGAAGCGCGCCAGCTCGCGCGACTCGCGGATCGAGAGCCACGGCCCGGCGAGGCGGCGGCCCAGGAACAGCACCGCGCGCGTCTTCTCCTCGCCCACCGGCAGCAGCCAGCTCACGCCCGCGGCCTCGAGCGCGGCGCGGTCCTCGGTGAAGACGCGCGCGTCCTCGATCCCGACGGGCTGCGCTGCGCCGGCGAGCGCGCCGGGGAAGCCGGGCTCGAGCGCGGGCGCCAGGATCGCGCCCTCGCGCGCGGCGAGGCGCGTCGCATCGCCCGTCACCTCCATCGCCAGGCAGCCGTCGAGCTTGAGGCTGTCCACCACCGCCTCGCAGGCCGCCTCGAGCACCTGAGCGATGGTGCCGTGGCGCGCGGCGGGGTGCGCGGTGAGGCGCTCCGCGGGCGTGGCCTCGACCCCCACCGGCAGGAAGCGCTCGCCCGCCTTCCGCAGCCACGCGCCCGCGGGGCCGGCGACCGAGGCCAGCACCGCGACGAACGCGAGCGCGCCGCCGGCGATGCCGGCGCCGAGGTCGGCGCGCCACGCCGCGGCCAGCCATTCGCCGAGCGCGTACACCAGCGCGCCCGCCACCGCGAGCACCACGATCACCATCGCCGCCCGCAGCGCGATGCGGATCTCGAAGATGCGGTGGACCGCGGTCGCCCACGCGAACGAGGCGGGCACCAGCAGCGTGAGCACCACCGCCACGCGCTCGCCCTGGAGCGGCACGCCGGGCGAAAGGTTGCGCAGCAGCACCAGCACCGCGAGCGGGCCGACGCCGAGGATGGTGCCGGCCAGCGCCACGCGCAGCCGCCGCCGCGCGTCGGAGGAGCGCGCGCGGCGGTAGGAGCGGGTGAACAGCACCAGCGCGATGACGAGGCCGGCGGCGAACCACAGGCCGGCGAGGGCGTTCAGGAACTGGAGCGCGGAACCGACCGACACGCCGGCCACGGACAGGGCGAGCAGCACGAGCGAGGCCGCGAACAGCACGGCGGCCACGCCGTAGGCCGCCGCGGTGCGCGAGCCGAGCGCGCCCCTCGGGCGGTCCGACTCCGGGAACAGCGCGAAGAAGTGCACGAACAGCGCGGGCAGGAACAGCGTGATGCCGGAGTAGAGCGCGTCGTAGACCGCGTACTCGGTGCGCCCGCCGAAGCGAGGCCACGGCGCGATGAACCACGCGAACGCCAGGCACACCAGGAAGAAGGCGCGCGTGAGCCGGTCGCGCCGCTCGCTCCACACCCAGCCACCCAGCACCACGAAGCCCGAGGCCACCGCGAGCAGCAGCGCCCGGATGCGGCGCTCGCCGTCGGGGAGCGTGCTGGGAACCAGCGTGACCTCGCGGATCGTCGCACCTCGCTCGCACAGCAGCGGGAGCGGCACGCCGGGCGCCGCCTCGGCGAGCGGGTTCTGCTGGAGATCGCGCTCGGTGCGCGGCAGCAGGCGGTCGTCGCGCCGGAGGCCCGCACGCTCGCCGGGGCTGCCCGGGACCACTTCGGCCACCCAGTCGCCGCGCACCACCACCCCGGTGTAGGGCTGGCGCGGCAGGCTCAGGGCCGAGAGCACCAGCGCCGCGGAGACGGGCAGCAGCGCCCAGGACAGCAGGTGGGATGACGCCTCACGGTCCACGCGGACCTCCCGGT
>CAYHRW010000423.1:0-2134 GCA_964359105.1 uncultured bacterium | reverse complement strand
GGCCCGGGCCGCCGCCTGATAGGAAAACGGTTGCGCCCCGCCGTGTGACGGTGGACGCCCACCCGGCGTTTCGGCTAGATTGCGCGGCGTTCCTCCGCCGTCTCCTCCCCGACCACGAGAGCATCCTTGGAAGCCCTGAACGGACTGAACCCGGCGCAGCGTGCCGCGGTGGAGCACGCTTCCGGCGCGGCGCTGGTCATCGCGGGCGCGGGCAGCGGCAAGACGCGCGTGCTGACCGCGCGCGTGGCGTGGCTGCTGGAGCGCGGCGTGCCGCCCGAGCGCGTGCTGGCGTTCACCTTCACGAACCGTGCGGCGCGCGAGATGCGCGAGCGCATCGCGCGCGTGGCGGGCGAGCGGGCGGCGCTGCTGTGGGTCGGCACCTTCCACGCCACGGCGGTGCGGATCCTCAGGCGCGAAGCGCAGGCGGCCGGGATACCGGCGCAGTTCGCGATCTACGACCGCGAGGACCAGGAGGGCGTGCTGCGCGCTGTGTTCCGCCGGCTCGAGCTGCCCGAGGGCGCGTACCGGACGGGCGCGGTGATCGCGAGGATCTCGGACGCCAAGAACGCGCTGGTGGACCCGGAGGGGGCGGCGCGCGTGGCCGTGAGCCCGCACGAGCGGCGCGTCGCCGAGATCTACGACCTCTACCAGCGCGAGCTGCGGAAGAACGGCGCGCTGGATTTCGACGACCTGATCGCGGAGACGGTGAGGCTGCTGCGCAACGCTCCCGAGCTGGCGGAGCGCTACCGCCGCCGCTTCGAGCACGTGCTGGTGGACGAGTACCAGGACACCAACCACGCGCAATTCCGGCTGGTGGAATCGCTGGCCGCCGGACACGGCAACCTGTTCGTGGTCGGCGACGACGACCAGTCCATCTACGGCTGGCGCGGCGCCGACCTCTCGAACGTGCTCGACTTCGAGACCACGTTCCCGGGGGCGGCGCTCTACCGCCTGGAGCAGAACTACCGCTCGACCGGGACCATCCTGAAGGCGGCCAACGCCGTGATCGCGAACAACCGGGCGCGCAAGGGCAAGACGCTGTGGTCGGAGCGCGAGGAGGGCGCGCGGCTGCGCTTCGCTCTGGCCGCGGACGAGGCCGACGAGGCGCGCCGCGTGCGTGGGTTCCTCGAGGAGCGGGTGCGGCGCGGCGGACGTCACGATGACGTCGCGGTGCTCTACCGCACCAACGCGCAGTCGCGCGCGCTCGAGAGCGAGCTGCGCCACCACCGCATCCCGTACGAGATCGTGGGCGGCGTGTCGTTCTTCCAGCGGCGCGAGGTGAAGGACGTGCTCGCCTACCTGCGCTCGGCGGTGAACCCGCTGGACGCGGTGGCGTTCTGGCGGGTATGGAACACGCCGCGCCGCGGGCTCGGGCCGGGGGTGCGCGCCCGGATCGAGCAGCGCATGGCGGCCGGCAGCCCCGATCCGGCGGCGGCGCTGCGCGCGCTGGCCGCGGCCGGCGAGCTGTCGAAGGCGGCGCGCGCGGGGGCCGAGAGCCTCCTCGGCGTGCTCGACGAGCTGCGCGGGCACCTCGAGGACCCGGTGGACGCGCTCTTCATGAGACTCCTGAGGGGAACCGGCTATCTCCAGCACCTGGAAGGCTCGGGCGACGAGGACGCCGCCGACCGGCGGGGCAACGTCGAGGAGCTGGTCGCGGCCGCGGGCGAGTTCTCCGCGGCCGGCCGCGGCGCGCTGGCGGACTTCCTGGCCGAGACCGCGCTGCTGACCGACGCCGACCGCATGGCGGAGGGCGCGGACCGCGTCCTGCTGCTCACCGCCCACAACGCGAAGGGGCTCGAGTTCCCGGCGGTGGTGGTGGCCGGGCTCGAGGAAGGGCTGTTCCCGCACGCCTCTTCGATGGAGGATGGTCCGGGTCTCGAGGAGGAGCGGCGGCTGTTCTACGTCGCGATCACGCGGGCGCAGGACGAGGTGCTGCTCACCGCCGCCTCGTCACGCCGGCGCTTCGCGGCGACCGGCGGCGGCTTCGCGGGCCAGGTGTCGCGCTTCGTGGACGAGGTCCCGCCCGCGCTGCTGGAGCGCGAGGTCTCGGCCGGCGCGCTCCAGGCCTGGCGCGGCGACGAGGGCGGCGGCCCGCGCGCGGGGGGGGGGGCCCGCGCGGCGCGGCCCCACGGGC
>CAYHRW010000422.1:0-2148 GCA_964359105.1 uncultured bacterium | reverse complement strand
CCGCCGGCGCCGCCGCTGCCGCCTCGAGCCCCAGGCGCGCGCGCAGCGCCAGCAGGCTCGCGTGCGCCTGCTCCTCGTCCCCGGCGCTCATGCGCACGGGCTCGCTCCTCTCCAGGCGCGCCAGCACGCTCTGGAGCCGCGCGCCGCGCTCCACGCCCTGTAGCCGGACGAGCAGCGCCCGGCACTCCGGGCAGGACGCGAGATGTGCCTGCGCCTTCTCCCGCTCATCGCCATCCAGCTCCTCCAGGACGAGGACGAGGTCGCGCCAGGCGTCGTGGTCGGCGTTCATGGGTGACTCCATCGCATCAAAGACCGCGCCGGAGGGAGGAAAGTTGCACGGGAATCACGCATCGGCGCCCCCGGCCCGGGTCAGTCCCAGCGCAGCCCCCAGGCACTTGCGCACCGACAGCCGCCCGCGCCGGATCCAGGCGCGCACGGTGTTGAGCGGAGCGGCCATGGCGCCGGCGATGTCCTGGTACGTCATGTCTTCGAAGAGCAGGAACCGCAGGGCGCGGCGCTGCTCATCGCTGGGGAGCCGGCCGAGGCAAACCTCGAGCGCGTCCAGCAACTCGGCGCGCTCGGTGTCGGCGACCGGATCCTCGCCGCCCGGGAAGCGCTCGAGGTCGCGCGGCTCACCCCGCTCGTCCGCCGTGCTCTCGCGGGCCGAGATGCGGGCGCGGCGCCGGTACTCGTCGAGGAGCCCGTAGTACGCGCGCTTGCGGAACCACGCCCAGAAGCTCCCGGGGCGCTGGTAGGTGAAGCGGCCGCGCGCGAGGTCGTCCAGGATGGCGAGCAGCACGGTGTGGGTCCACTCCCGCCGCAGCTCGGGGTCCACGGTGAGCCGCGACGCCATGCAGAAGACGGGGTGGTGCGTGCGGTCCAGGAATCCCGAAACCGCCTCGTGCGACCCGGCGATCAAACCCTCCACCAGCCGGCGTTCGTCGGCGGCGTCCGGCTCCGGCGGGGTCGCGACCAGGCGGGGAGCGGCGCGTTCCATGCCCCGAAGGTAGTGGAAGGCGCGGCGGAGCGACAGCCCTTCGTTACCGGAGCCCGGGCCAAGGGCTTTCCAGCCCGGAGCGAGCTGCGCCGCACGGCACGGATGCGGCGCGCTGGGCAGACCCGCTATACTGCCGCGTCTCGCGACCACCTGGAGAACCTCGTGCCGCCACGCTTCTACATCACCACCGCGATCGACTACGTCAATGGCCGCCCGCACCTCGGACACGCGTACGAGAAGGTGCTCGCGGACGCGCTGGCGCGCTTCCACCGCCAGCGCGGGGACGCCACCTACTTCCTCACCGGCACGGACGAGCACGGGCAGAAGATCGCCCGCGCCGCGGCCGAGGCGGGCAAGGACCCGCAGGCGTTCGTAGACGAGATGTCGAAGACCTTCGTCGAGGCGTGGAAGAAGCTCCAGATCTCGCACGACCAGTTCATCCGCACCTCGGACAAGCGCCACGAGCTCGCGGTGCAGGAGCTGTTCACGCGGCTCTACGACGCGCGCACCCCGAAGACCGGCAGCCCGGCCATCTTCACGGACGACTACGTGGGCCTCTATTGCGAAGGCTGCGAGGGGTTCAAGAGCGAGGACGAGCTGGACGAGAAGGGCCGCTGCAAGGAGCACCGGAAGAAGCCGAAGGAGATCAAGGAGAACAACTTCTTCTTCCGGCTCTCCGAGTACGACGAGGCGCTGCTCCGGCACATCGAGAGCCATCCCGACTTCATCCAGCCCGACTACCGCCGCAACGAGGTGGTCAACGTCATCAAGGGCGGCCTCAAGGACGTAAGCGTCTCGCGTCCCAGTCTGCCGTGGGGCGTGCCGCTGCCCGCGGACATCCCGGACGGCGCCGGCCACACCGTCTACGTGTGGGCCGACGCGCTGCTCAACTACCTGTCGGCGATCGGCTGGCCGCAGCGCCAGTACGCGAAGTGGTGGCTCGCGAAGGAGGGCGAGGTGGGCGGTCCGGGTGCGGCACGCCAGGACGAGTTCCAGCACCTCGACGGGCAGGGCCGCCCGGGCGCGGCGTGGGCGGGCACCGGGACGGTCCAGTACACGAACGCGTTCCACCTGATCGGCAAGGACATCAGCCGCTTCCACTGCGTGCTGTGGCCCGCGCTGCTGCTCGCCGCCGGCGTGCCGCTGCCGCG